>NZ_JAUBQU010000041.1:0-49604 GCF_036701435.1 Microcoleus sp. Pol12A5 | reverse complement strand
TCAGGTATTTATGAATGTATTGGCAAATGCGATCGACGCCTTGGAAGAAAGCAGCAGCCAAGCCAAAGACACCGGAAATTCTCTCTTTCCTACTATTACCATTAAAACTGAAACGATTGATGACAAGAGCATTTTAATTCGGATAAAAGACAACGGTCTTGGCATTCCCGAAGATCAGATTGTGCGTTTGTTTGACCCGTTTTTTACCACAAAACCCGTAGGTAAAGGCACAGGTTTGGGTTTATCAATTTCGCACCAAATTGTCGTTGAAAAACACAACGGCAAATTGCAGTGCTTCTCAGAACCCGGTAAAGGTACTGAATTTATCATCGAAATTCCAATTCGTTGACATCGGGACGACGCTAATCAGGATATCATGCTTGATACGATCGGTATTTATCCAAATCCGCTTTAAAAACCCCTTGATAAGACTGGTTGAAACCGCTCCTACCCAATCGAAGTCAGAGTCCAGACTGACTAAGAAATAAAGGGGGTATTTAAGCCGGATTTGGTATTAGACGCACATCATAGGCAACAAGTGGTTTGATATCAAATCTTTTAGCATCGGAATTATTCCTATCTCTCTTCTATTCATCTGCGTGCATCAGCGTCAATCCATTGTCATCTGCGGTTAATAAATTCTCTTTTTTTAACCGCAGATACAGGCAGATAAACACAAATTAACGCAGATGAATTTATATCAATTTCGGTGGCACCATCCATTCTGTTAACATCGGAATTATTCCTATCTCTCTTCTATTCATCTGCGTGCAGCAGCGTCAATCCATTGTCATCTGCGGTTAATAAATTCTCTTTTTTTAACCGCAGATACAGGCAAATAAACACAAATTAACGCAGATGAATTCTATCCATTTCGGTGGCACCATTCATCCGTGATTGTTGACTGTTGACTGGATTTGACGCCCGACGATGCAACCGGAATTGATATGACACCCTACCCTAACGCGGTAAGGTGTTTCGGGCGTACCTTACATATAGCAGTTTTCAACTGAGTCAGGTAATCTACACTCAGCACCCCATTACCCATTATTAATGTGTACCTGACTCAACTGAAAAATACTATAGCGATCGCAAATCATTCGTAAATTAATTAAGGGTTTGATCGAGCAGCAGTTCCATTGAGTGTTGGTTCAAAACTACCAAATTTGTGTAACTTGAGAAAGTCAAAGCTTTGTGACTGTATGGTAAAATTGAAGAACCATTTAACCAAGGCATTCATAACTGAGCCGATTCCCAAATTTTCTCACCCAAGTCTTGGCATGAAGCCAAATATCTTCGACTGGATTCTGCAGGCGGAGCATTGGGAGCTCTCCAGGACACAAGTTAAAGGCCATTCATCCCGCTATGAGCCTTGATTAATTTCTTCTAGGTAAGCTTTCATCTCTTTATATTTGTGATAGCTAGCTCCCTCCCAAATAATTAAATGTCTGGCTTCGGGATTTAAAGATTGTAAATCTTTTAAGAAAGCCACTGTATTCTCAGAATTTGCCGTTGCATATTCTCGCAGAACAAACTGTGAAAGTTAAATAATTTACTGCGCCATAATAAGTTTGTTTTTCTCTCGGATTAACCAGCGGTATTTCTCTTCTCTCGTTGCGCCTTCCCCAAAGATAGCCACAGACATCTTCAAGCGAGTAGATGACACTCATAAATAAGATACACCACAAGCTTTCTCGATTCTATAGCTTCTCGGCGTTATTCAAGAATCTCACAGATTTATTGGTGCTTTTTTTTGACGAGTTCTTCATCACGTTTTGGATGCTTTTTTTAAGATTTTTTCCAGCTAATTCCCGCTGAATTGAAAAATTGGTAGTAGCTAGCTTTTGATTGAAATTAAATCTGATATTGCTCTGCTATATGATTTGATAATTCGGATAAATCGAGCGTGGTTTTTATTGATTAACCCTGGGATAATTTCGGCTCGTTCTTCAGGCTTAAGTTGTCCCCGCGAACCCTGATGATTTAAGAGCAACCCTTCAATTCCATGCAACGCATAATTAATTTTCCACTTACTGATAAATGGAGATGATACTCCCAAAATCTTTTGAATGGTTTCGCGGCAGACCCCTTCAATTAACAGGCGGATAGAAGCGGCTCTTTTAAGTTCTCTTGGGTCGGGATTGCTAGCAATAAAATTTTCGAGTGCGAATAAAGCTTGGACTTCATACTCCACAAATTTTTCGGCCGATTTCTTTTGGGACATCTCAACTCCTACTTAGATTCACGTCCTCATTATACATAATTTATGATTTACAAATCATTGGCGATCGCTATAGGTT
The DNA here is from genome assembly GCF_036701435.1 of Microcoleus sp. Pol12A5. Taxonomy (NCBI): domain Bacteria; kingdom Bacillati; phylum Cyanobacteriota; class Cyanophyceae; order Oscillatoriales; family Microcoleaceae; genus Microcoleus; species Microcoleus sp. Pol12A5. The sequence continues at coordinate 47,304 of NZ_JAUBQU010000041.1, read as the reverse complement.
GTTCAGACATAAAATACCTCTTATTGACTGTTATTAAAAATTACTGACAGTTTGTCTGAGTTTATAATCGCTTTATATTGTTTTTGATTCAGACATAACTTATTTTTATGTTGTGTTCCCGACTGAAAAGCTAGTTGTGTGCCAGAACTCAAAAAATATTTTTTGTTTGTGGTGAACATTATTGTTTAATTTTGTTCTTAGCGAACTTTTTGGGAGGCCATTTTGCGAAAATTATTAAGTTTTTATAAAAAAACATTCTCCTCAAAGTAATTCGGATAGAATAAACTTCATTGATTTTTAGGAAATTTACCTGTTATAAGACAAAATTTCAAAGTAAAACTAATTCAAGATTAGAATTAGTTGGGATTTGTAACGTATATTTTATATTCTCTCCAAGATGTGGTGTGAATGTAAGTAGTTATGGAGACGTTTAATCTCATTGTTGAATAAATAGGCTAAAAGCTGACAAATTTAGCGTGAAGGTATCTAGCAATTCCCAGCAAGTATAAGCGTTACAGCTTAGCTATGAATTCCTGTTAAAGACTTTTAGTGAGAACATAGAGAATGAGTACCAAAAAGTCATTGTTTATACATCGGCGTCAAGTAATTCGTGGGATTTTATCTACTACAGCATTTGCAGCCACATCGCGCCTTTGGACGGGATGTACTCCTGCTAAAGAGAGTCAAGCCAGCTCAGTGGGCAAAGATAAGCCAATTGTGATGGGATTTATTTATGTGGGTCCCAAAGATGACTACGGCTACAATCAAGCCCAAGCAGCAGGGAACGCTGGGGTTTCAAAATTAGCCTGGGTAAAAACTGTAGAGGAAGCAAATGTTCCTGAAACTACATCGGTACAAGAAACCATGAGGAACATGATCGAACAGGATGGGGCAACGGTTCTGTTCCCTACGTCCTTCGGGTACTTTGACCCGCATATTCTGAAACTGGCAAAGGATTACCCGGAGGTACAATTCTTCCACTGCGGTGGGCTTTATCAGGAGGGTAAGCATCCAAATAACGTTGGCAGCTATTTTGGCTACATTGATGAGGGTGAGTACGTAGCAGGCATTGTTGCTGCCCACGCCTCTAAAACCGGAAAATTAGGATTTATTGCTGCTAAACCCATACCGCAAGTATTACGCAATATCAATAGCTTTACATTAGGGGCACGCAGTGTTAAGCCAGAAGTTACAACTCAGGTGATTTTTACAGGAGATTGGTCTTTGCCTGTTAAAGAAGCTGATGCTGCTAATAGTATGGCTGACCAGGGTGTTGATGTAATTACCTGTCACGTAGATAGCCCCAAAGTAGTGATGGAAACGGCTGAGAAACGAGGCATTTTCTGTACTGGCTACCATGCGAGTCAAGCCCAACTTGCGCCCAAAGGATATTTAACAGGTGCCGAGTGGGACTGGACGAATGTCTATTCTAAGTATGCTGAAATGCTGAATGCTGGCAAGACACTGATGAACGGAGGCATTCCCCATTTAGTACGCGGTGGTTTGAAGGATGGTTTTTTGAAGCTATCGCCCTACGGTAGCGCCGTAACGGCCGAAGCGAAAAAGGATGCTGATGCTGCTAAGAGTAAGTTTCAAGATGGCAGCATGGTCATTTATAAGGGGGAAATAAAAGATAACACCGGGAAAGTTGTGATTCCTGAAGGTAAGGATTACAAGCAGCAAGACGCAGAACTAGAAAAGATGAATTGGCTGGCATCAGGCGTCGTCGGCAAAGTTACGAGTTAATTAGCTGATGTGCATTGAAAATTGTCTAGCGGACAACTTAAACGCTGATTAGCTTAGTAGGGGCGAGCAGGTTTGCCCCTACATACCCCTTCCTTTCCCTAAACGAGTATTTCACGCCGGTCGGCAACCGCTATACAAGGAAGTTTTTAATTCAACACTCATCATTCTCTTAGTAATTCATCTTGTATTCTGATGATGATTAACCGTCAAAACTGGCGTACAACTTTGGAAGCGGTTTCTATCCCGATCGCCGCCATCCTCTTCTCATTGGTATTGTTTGGAATTTTTTGTGCTGCGGCCCGATCTAATCCCTTTGCTGTCTATGCCTCAATCTACAAAGCAGCGTTTGGCAGTTGGCATTCATTCCAAAACACCCTGATCAGGGCTGCACCGTTGATGTTGAGTTCCTTGTGCACGGCTTTGCCTGCCCGTTTGGGGTTGGTGATTATCGGCAACGAAGGCGCTTTAGTAGTTGGGGGTCTGGCGGCTGTAGCCACTGGACTGGCTTTATCTTCTGCACCGCCGACGTTAGTCCAAATTGCAATGGCGCTGGCAGGAATTGTCTGTGGAGGTGTGTGGATTGGTGCAGTAGGTGCTTTGCGCTATTACCGGGCAGTGAATGAGACAATTAGCAGCTTGTTGTTGAACTATATTGCGATCGCCCTCCTGAATCATTTAGTCGGCGGCGTGATGCGTGACCCCAGCAGTGTCAATAAAATTTCTAGTTACCCGATCCCTGATGTGAATATGTTAGGGAATATTCCAGGAACCCGCGTTCATTACGGTCTAATTTATGGGTTGGTTGCTTGTGCGATCGCCTACTTCCTGATCCAGCGTACTACCTTTGGCTTTGCAGCTCGAACAGCAGGAGGTAACATCCGCGCTGCTCGAATTGCCGGACTTCCTGTCGGCAAGTTGACAATGGCAATCTGTTTCTTAGCTGGCTCTTGTGCGGGTTTAGCAGGCATGGTGGAAGTCGCAGCCGTGCACGGTCGAGCTAACGAATCACTTAATGCTAACTATGGCTACAGCGGTATCTTAGTCGCATTCATTGCTCGACACAACCCTATTGCTGCCACTATTGTGGCAATTCTGCTTGGTGGCATTCTTGCTAGTGGTGGCATCTTGCAACGGGCACATGGACTGCCCGATGCAACGGTTTTAGTGTTCCAAGGGTTGGTCTTTTTGGTAGTTCTGTATAGCGAATCGCTCTACGGACGTTTGCCATTTTTCAAAGAACGGTCAACCGATAGCCCTCAGCAGCCACCTTCTAGCGAGCAGGCATCAGTAGCCACTGTCTAAGCAATACGTTAAGCCAAAATCTCAAATCGGAGGAATCCACAATGGCAGCAGAAGTATTAGGTTGGTGGGGAGTACCGTTGGGTATCTTGGCAGGAACTTTGCGGGGTAGCGCTCCGTTTTTGTTCGTCAGTTTGGGCGAATGCCTGACTGAAAAAAGTGGCAAGATTAATTTGGGGTTAGAAGGGACACTGTTAACGGGTGCGATGAGTGCCTATGCTATTTCTTATCAGACTGGATCGCCTTGGTTAGGTGTTTTAGCCGCTGGTCTAGCTGGCATGGTACTAGGTTTTATCCACGCTTGGCTGTGCATACAACCAAAAGTAAACGACATTGCCGTAGGCATCGCCATGATTATTTTTGGTAGTGGCATTGCTTTCTTTTTTGGCAAACCTTTTATTCAACCAAGTGCTCCCCAGTTGCCTAGTTTCCCTCTGGGTGCTTGGAGTCATCTGCCTCCGGTGCAATCAGCGCTACAAATTTGTCCCCTATTTTTGTTAGGTGTAGCGATCGCACCTCTAATGCAGTGGTTCTTTAAATCAACTCGCTGGGGGTTATTCATTCGTGCAGTTGGGGATAGTCCCGATGCTGCCAAAGCAATGGGAATCTCCATTAATAAAGTTCGTATGCTGTGCATTATCGCGGGCAGTTTCTTAGCTGGAATTGGTGGGGCTTATTTATCCCTTTACTATCCCGGTAGTTGGACAGAACGCATCTCTAGCGGTCAAGGACTCATGGCGGTAGCGCTGGTAATTTTCGCCCGTTGGAATCCAGTTCAGTGCTTATACGCCTCGTTGCTATTTGGGGGAGCGCAGGCGATCGGCCCCGCTTTGCAATCAGTAGGGGTGGATTCCTATTACTACTTATTCAATGCTTCGCCCTACATCCTGACGCTGGCGATCATGATTATTACTTGTTCGCCGAAACGAACTTTGACAGGCGCGCCCGGAGCTTTAGGAACTAGCACGTAAAACAGGAATTTATCGCAAGGAAGATAAACATGGGACGTTTTGTAGAAGCTGAACCATATCCTTATCCTTACAATGGCGATTTGCGCCCAGAAAATACGGTGCTGCTGATAATTGATATGCAAATTGATTTCTGCGGCATTGGTGGATATGTTGATAAGATGGGCTACGACTTGTCACTGACTCGCGCTCCTATTGAGCCAATCAAGCAAGTTTTAGAAGTCGCACGGGCGAAGCACTTCCATATCATGCACACCCGTGAAGGACACCGCCCCGACTTAGCAGATTTACCAGAAAACAAGCAGTGGCGATCGCGCCAAATTCAAGCCGGAATTGGCGATCCCGGCCCCTGCGGCAGAATTCTAGTTCGAGGTGAAGCAGGGTGGGAAATCATTCCAGAACTCGCGCCTTTGCCTGGAGAAGCGGTGATTGACAAGCCGGGAAAAGGCTCATTCTATGCCACGGATTTAGATCTGTTACTGAAACGCAAAGGCATTCAAAATATTGTCTTGGCTGGCATTACAACCGATGTCTGCGTCCATACCACAATGCGAGATGCAAACGATCGCGGTTATGAATGTTTGCTCTTATCTGACTGTACGGGCGCAACAGATTATGGCAACCATCTGGCGGCGCTCAAGATGATCCAGATGCAGGGAGGAGTGTTTGGAGCCGTCGCTGATTCAGCAGCATTTATCAAAGCTTTAAGTGTTGAATTGTGAGGAAACAATAAAGTAAATACTTCAATCATTGAAATGAAACCCGCAATCTAACTAAAGAATCCAATCTCATAAATAGCCGATGAACTGAACACTTTACAGGCGAGATAAAAACATGACAGAAGTGACGGACTCTATAGCCAAAAACTCAGTAATAGAAACTCAAAAGTCTCTAGAAACTCAAAACTCCCAATTCAAAACTCACAACTTTATTCAACCACCAGAACTAGAGGTGGTTAACATGACTAAGCGGTTTGGCACGATGACTGCACTTGATAACTTCTCGATGACGCTAAAACCAGGGACGTTTCATGCTTTGCTGGGCGAGAACGGAGCAGGCAAAAGTACCCTTGTTAAATGTGTCATGGGTTTCTATACTCCTACTTCAGGAAAAGTCTTGATTGACAAGCAGGAAACCACGATCGCAAGTCCTCGCGATGCTCATAAGTACGGCATTGGCATGGTCTACCAGCACTTCACCTCTGTGCCGGCCATGACTGTAGCCGAAAATCTGGTTTTGTCCCACTTCGATAGCCCCAATTTGATTAATTGGAAAGCCGAGTACGAGCAGTTAAAGACTTTTATGAAAACTGCTCCTTTCCAAGTTCCTCTAGATACCCCGGTCTTTCAGTTAGCCGCAGGAGAAAAACAAAAGCTAGAAATTCTTAAACAGATATATCTTCAGAGTCGGATCTTGATTCTGGACGAACCCACTTCGGTGCTTACTCCGCAGGAAGCCGATGAGGTTTTAGGTTTACTGCGCGCAGAAGTTACTGCTGGAAGATTAAGCGTGTTAATTATCAGCCACAAATTCCGGGAAGTGATGGCGTTTTGCGATAGCATCACGGTGCTGCGTAAAGGGAAGTTTGCAGGTCATGGTTTGGTAAAGGATCTGACTGTCTCGGATATGTCTGAAATGATGATGGGTGAAAGGCGTGAGCCAAAACAAGTTGAAAAGACAGCCCTCCCAACGACTATTCCTATCCTTGAAGTTAAAGACCTTCATGCCAATAAAGACAACGGTCTGGAGGTATTGACAGGAGTAAACCTCACAGTTCACAGCGGCGAAATTGTTGGGATTGCAGGTATCTCTGGCAACGGTCAGCGGGAATTGGTGGAGGTGTTGGCTGGTCAGCGTTCTGCTACAGATGGAGATGTGCTGGTCAATGGCGAAGTTTATACAGCAACACGAGCCGAGATGTTTAAACATCAGGTCTTCGCACTACCAGAAGAACCCCTTCATAATGCTTGTGTGCCACACATGAGTGTGGCAGAAAATTTAGCCCTGCGGACGTTTGACCGCCCTCCTCAAGCTAAAGCAAGTATCTTACTCATTCTGAAAGAAATTAGGCAGGCGGCTAAGAGCTTAATTAATACTTTCAAAATTAAAACGCCTTCGCCAGATACTCCTGTAGGCAATCTTTCGGGGGGAAATGTACAGCGCACAGTGCTAGCGCGGGAACTCTCCGCCGAACATATTAAGTTACTAATTGCAGCGAATCCTTGCTTTGGTCTTGATTTTGCTGCTGTGGAGTACATTCACGGTCAGATTATTGAGGCTCGCAACCGAGGAGTAGCTGTGTTGCTGGTGAGCGAAGATTTAGATGAATTGCTGAAATTGTCCGATCGGGTTTTGGTAATTAGTGGCGGGAATTTTACTTATGAAAGTGCGATCGCAGATGCAGATTTTGTTGAGATCGGTAAGAGTATGGCAGGACACTAATCAATTTCGGAATACCTATGACTGAACTACTGAACCCAGCTTTGATCCTTAAGGATCTACCTAATATCGCGACGTGGCAGAATAACTTGCCTTGGCAACCATTTCGTGATGGGGTTGAAATCTACCGACTTTATGGTGACAACGAAAGTGGATCGGCTACTGCTCTACTGCGGTATGAGCCGGGAGCAAGTGTCCCAAGGCACACGCATACTGGTTTTGAACATATTTATGTACTAACTGGATCGCAAACTGACCAGAATGGCGAACACAAAGCCGGAACCTTTGTCATTAACCCGCCTAACAGTAACCACAGTGTTGTCAGCCAAGCTGGCTGCATAGTCCTAGTAATTTGGGAAAAACCTATATCGCTATGGTCTTAATATCTGCCCAACCTTATGATTATGAACTACCACTCTCTGGCGGTGTGGCTTTGGTTATCATCGATATGCAGCGAGATTTTTTGGAGCTTGGGGGATTTGGTGAAGCTTTAGGCAATGATGTCAGCCAACTACGGGCGATCGTGCCAACGGTAAAGCAGTTGTTAGAGGCATTTCGCGATCGCCATCTCCCTATTGTTCACACTATTGAAGGTCATCAACCTGACCTTTCTGATTGTCCTCCATCTAAGCAAAAGCGGGGTCAAAGTAAACTAAAAATTGGCGATCGAGGCCCAATGGGACGAATTTTAATTTTGGGTGAACCTGGCAATTCAATTATCTCAGAATTGACACCTATGCCTGATGAAATAGTAATTAATAAACCAGGCAAGGGTGCTTTCTATCACACTAATTTGGAATTAATACTTCGTGAAAAAGCGATTACTCACCTAATTTTTACTGGAGTCACGACTGAGGTTTGCGTTCAAACAACTATACGTGAGGCTAACGATCGGGGGTTTGAATGTTTACTCGTTGAGGATGCTACAGCTAGCTATTTTCCAGAATTTAAACAGAGCGCGATCGATATGATTCGCGCCCAAGGCGGTATTATTGGTTGGACTGCGAAGGCTGAAGTAGTAATACAAGCTTTGGAAAAATCGCAGCCTTAATTTAAATTAAAAAACTGTCTGCTATCCCAGATGTTTGGGGTAAGAAGCAGTGGCTGATACATTTTTGAGGGCGATTCCTATTTGCTGGCTCAGTGTATCTTGAAAAGAAATTTGCCAGACTAACTCAACCTGTTCTGTATTGAATAACTCGATTGCGTGGCAAACTAATATAGCCTTTCTCAGAAAGATGAGGTACGAGTGGGCAGAGGGCATAGGGCATACCTCACTTTTTTGAGAACCGCTATAATTCATATTTTATACAGCAGATTCCACGTTGATGAAGTACACCCGTCAAGCGATCAATCGCTGTAGGGAAACCGCACTGCCGTGTCCTCTATCTTTGCTATAGCGATCGCAAATCATTCGTAAATTAATTAAGGGTTTGATCGAGCAGCAGTTCCATTGAGTGTTGGTTCAAAACTACCAAATTTGTGTAACTTGAGAAAGTCAAAGCTTTGTGACTGTATGGTAAAATTGAAGAACCATTTAACCAAGGCATTCATAACTGAGCCGATTCCCAAATTTTCTCACCCAAGTCTTGGCATGAAGCCAAATATCTTCGACTGGATTCTGCAGGCGGAGCATTGGGAGCTCTCCAGGACACAAGTTAAAGGCCATTCATCCCGCTATGAGCCTTGATTAATTTCTTCTAGGTAAGCTTTCATCTCTTTATATTTGTGATAGCTAGCTCCCTCCCAAATAATTAAATGTCTGGCTTCGGGATTTAAAGATTGTAAATCTTTTAAGAAAGCCACTGTATTCTCAGAATTTGCCGTTGCATATTCTCGCAGAACAAACTGTGAAAGTTAAATAATTTACTGCGCCATAATAAGTTTGTTTTTCTCTCGGATTAACCAGCGGTATTTCTCTTCTCTCGTTGCGCCTTCCCCAAAGATAGCCACAGACATCTTCAAGCGAGTAGATGACACTCATAAATAAGATACACCACAAGCTTTCTCGATTCTATAGCTTCTCGGCGTTATTCAAGAATCTCACAGATTTATTGGTGCTTTTTTTTGACGAGTTCTTCATCACGTTTTGGATGCTTTTTTTAAGATTTTTTCCAGCTAATTCCCGCTGAATTGAAAAATTGGTAGTAGCTAGCTTTTGATTGAAATTAAATCTGATATTGCTCTGCTATATGATTTGATAATTCGGATAAATCGAGCGTGGTTTTTATTGATTAACCCTGGGATAATTTCGGCTCGTTCTTCAGGCTTAAGTTGTCCCCGCGAACCCTGATGATTTAAGAGCAACCCTTCAATTCCATGCAACGCATAATTAATTTTCCACTTACTGATAAATGGAGATGATACTCCCAAAATCTTTTGAATGGTTTCGCGGCAGACCCCTTCAATTAACAGGCGGATAGAAGCGGCTCTTTTAAGTTCTCTTGGGTCGGGATTGCTAGCAATAAAATTTTCGAGTGCGAATAAAGCTTGGACTTCATACTCCACAAATTTTTCGGCCGATTTCTTTTGGGACATCTCAACTCCTACTTAGATTCACGTCCTCATTATACATAATTTATGATTTACAAATCATTGGCGATCGCTATATAGCAATCCTGAATCATTTGTGAATTTCTTACTTCCTCCCCGCGGGTTCGGGGAGGGTTGGGATGGGGTAAAAAATTTATGACTCATTGAGGATTGCTATATAACTATGTTCAAGTCAGCCCTAATTTAGTTAAAAACTAAACTGCGTCCGCAAATTGCCTACAAAAATTGTCGGGTTGTTATCGAAATTATTGGCATTGCCGATCGCATAAAATGCCGGCACGATCGAAATATGGTCGGTGAGAGGCAAATAATAAGTTGCCTCAATGTCGTACTGCGTGCCGCCATTCCCTCCGCCAGAAACCAGAAACCTCCGACCGCCAGTAAAGTCAAAAGGTACTACAAATGACACCGTAAGCAAAGCTCCTTCTTTGAACAAATCGGGAAATGCAAGTCCTAACTGATAAGATTGATTTTTGATCGTGCCGTCGGGTCGGTTAGTCTTGGGAAATATATTGGTTTCGGCGTAGCCGTAGCGGCCGAAAAGACCAAAGCGGCGAGTGACTAACCAATCGAAGTTGAAACTATAAGTATTCGCAGTCGCATTTCCCAGGCGGCCGCCGAAACCGTCATCTGCCACACCGGTCAACGGCATGCTGTTAGGAGATCCAATTAAGCCGCCGATTTGCTGGATGTTGGAACGGCTGTACAGAAAGCGCAAATTAGCCCGATCGCTCGGACTGAATGTTAATTCTGCTGTAGTCGTATTCGTGCCGCCAAACAAGCCTTGAGACGGATTGGAAGCGGAATTAAACACGGAATTCGGCAAAAATTCCGTACTCTCGCCCAAATAGCCAAAACGCAGTTTCAATGGGCGGCCGATATCCCACAAAACCAAAGCACCGGCACCGCGTTTGGTAGCGCTTAACAAAGGGCTGTTGTTAGAATCAAAGCTGCTGACACCATCTACGAAAAAGTTAAACCTATTGTTGTCAAAGTAGCGGTAGAAATTAATCCTCGGCCCGACTACTACTTGCAAGCTGTTGCTAAGCGGGAACCGATAGGAAAGTTCTCGCAGGGTAACTTCATTGGGATTCACCCCAGCAGTCTGGTCGAGAAAAGGAGTGCCAAAGGTATTGAACAGGCCCGTAGAAGTATATTGATTGGCTGGGGAATTGCCGTTACCTACAGCTAGCTGTGTAATCAATTCGTCTTTCCCTGTAAAGGAAGTAGTGAGGGTCAACCAAACTAATTGGCTGAAAGTGATTTCTGGATCATCGTCCACTCTCTGCACAATTGGTCTGTTGGTGACTGGATCGCGTCCGGCTACTCGATCGAGCGGAGCAGCATTTCCATTTGTTGCTTCAACTCGGACTCGCTTGCTCGCAAAAGCTCCAGTCAGGTTAAACCAAGCAAATGCGTTTAATTTAGTGGTAGTTGAAAATTGATTGGCTTCCAATTCGGCAGTGCGGGCTTCTAAAGCATCTACCCGACCGCGCAATGTAGCTAATTCTGCTGCAAATTCTTCTTGCAATCTTTGCAAAGCAAGTAAATCTTCTCGCTGGACTAAATTACCAGTAGAACCGCCAAGTTGTTTGGTAATTTGGTCTAAGCAAGCGTTTAATCCGGCGGCGAATTCATAGCGAGTCATTGCTCGATTTCCTCGGAATGTGCCGTCTGGATATCCCGCAATGCAGCCGTATCTTTCTACTAGGGATTGCAAGGCTTGAAAAGCCCAATCTGTGGGGCGCACGTCGGAGAGCTGGGAAACAGAGGTGACTTGTGCTGCGTCTTCTTGTATGCTGAGGTCATCAGCGGTGCCCGTCTCGCTGCTGATGTCGGCAACTTTGCTGGCTTCAGCAACTTGTTGAGACTGAGGAGAGTTTGCAATTTCTAACTCCTGTGGGGGCAATTCGCGAATTGCCTCCGTTATTTCTGGGGCTGTTGTTGTACGGTCGACTGTTGCTATATCTGTTTGGGGTAAAGCGGGATGAACCCATTCTGCATCTGTGTCAGGTAAAGCCGGATCGACTGCTGCACTTGTTTCGGGTAAAGCCGGATCGACTGCTGCATCTGTTTGAGGTAAAGCACGATCGACTGTTGCTATATTTGTTTCGGGTAAAGCACGATTCACCCATGCTGCATCTGTATCGGGTAAAGCCGGATCGACTGCTGAGTTAGTCTCTGCTGCGGCGATCGCCGCTAACGGCGGTATCTCAATCTTACCTGCTGCCAGCGCTGCGTCTGGGTTAGCCTCCGGGACGGCACTCGCTTCTAGCGCAACTTCTGGAGTTGAGGTATCCTGAATTTGAGCTGTTGCGGAGATCGGCCCCAAAGGCACTGCCGCACCAGAAATCAAGAAAGACAGCCAAAAAGCTTTAACGGAGGTTGCATTATTCACCATAAAACTCACACCACTTATTGAAAATTAAATCTGGCCAATGTTAACCGATAAGCTTGCTTATAAATGTAGTTGGTTTAACAAATTCTTATAAATAGTTAAAATTATTTTAGGAAGCGAGCAATTCCCAATCACTAATGACTGAAGACTACTGACTCCTGACTAATTCCCCAAATGAAGTTTTTATTAGTTACAGATTTAGACAACACGCTAGTCGGAGATGACGCAGCAACTCAAGTTTTCAACCAGCGCTTGCAATCACAGCGATCGCAAATTTGTTTGGTTTACGCTACCGGGCGTTCTTATGCTTCAACTTGCGAATTAATTGCCCAAAAGCAACTGCTAGAACCAGACTATTTGATCGCAGGTGTAGGCAGCGAAATTTACCAAGACGGAACCCTCGACTTAGATTGGGCGGAATATCTTTCTCAAGACTGGGATAAAATGGCGATCGCCTCTTTAGCTCAGCAGTTTTCCCAGCTTAAACCCCAATCCCTAAAAGAACAAAATCCTTGGAAAATCAGTTATTGTTTGGAACCAGCAGCAGAAAATAGTTCGATTGTCCAGACTTTGCAGCAAAAGTTAACTGAATCGGGACTGCCAGCTCAAATCATTTTTAGCAGCAATCGTGATGTGGATATTTTACCGCAAACTAGCAATAAAGGTAATGCCCTTACTTATTTACAAAAGCGCCTACAAATTCCATCTGAGTCAACATTAGTTTGCGGTGATTCTGGCAATGATATCAATATGTTTGAACAGGATGTCCGGGGAGTAATCGTCGCTAATGCTCTGTCAGAACTCTTAGAATGGCATCGCGAATTTGGCACTACAAATCATTATTTAGCTGGTTCTGCCTGCGCTTGGGGAATCATGGAAGGAATGGCATATTTTTGGGAATTTTGATTGCCAAAAATTCGGTTTGGTTTGTACTGAAGACTTCAGTCCTCATACAAATCACAGGACTGAAGTCCTCAGTACAAACGCACCCGAAGCACCCCAAGTCATGCAAACCGTTAAAATCAGTTCAGGAATCTCAACCGCGTATCGATCAAACCTGCGAGTTGCGATACCATCAGCGGGTACTGCTTTATAAAACCTAATCGAACTTAACTTTAGTTAGCTCAAGCGAGTTGAAGTTTATTTCCCAGCCGTGTTGGATACTAGGCTATCCCAGGATAAGTCGGCTATCAGCCGATCGCCAAAGGTTCTATAGTTAAGTTTAGCGCCTCAACCTAAATTAATCTCTCTAGAAAAACTGATCTTTCTAGATCGAGAAGATGTAGGTTTAGTCAACTATTTGCCCCTTTAGTTCAGTTCGCGAACGCACCGCCACATGGAACAAAATACTTTACCCGTAGAGGTGATTCTCTCTCACCCCCGCCAATATTTAGGTAGCATTCGGCTGGATTGGACGCCACAACCGGGGAACTATCTAGATTTAGAGGGACAAACCTACGCTGTTTTGGAACGCCACCACCGCTATCAACTCAAATCCGGCCGCTACCGACTGCAAAAAATTGCCCTGTACGTGCAGTCGGCCACACCGCCGACGGAAAGAACTTTTGTAAGCGGCATCTGGGTTATCGGAGATGCTAGCTGCCGTTTTAATGCTCGATCGGAAATTCTGCGCTGCGCTGTCAATCCCAATGGCCCGTGCAACTGCTGTTGCGATTACCAAAAGTCTTGAAGCATCAAGTCAATCGATTTTAGATTTTAGATTTTAGATTTTAGATTTAAGCATTGACCCCACGGATAAATTCGGGGGCGCCTTTATCGGATACAGGTTTTTTATTTCTGGGTCCTGAGTCTGCTTTCGGAATGAATCCGGGGGCTTGTATCCTGGATGCTTTCGGTCAGTACACAATTCCACCTCGCCCAACCGAGAGAGCCGAGAATCTCGGCGTCTCCCTCATTTACCAGAAACTATCAAAACCAACTAGCAACTCTCGAATCAAATTTAACTTCTTCAGGCAGGCAGTAATCTATCTTCTGATAGCTGTGCAGCACCTCGCGAATTCCAGTATGAATCAAATTTTCTATGTGCAGCAACTGCTCTGAAGAACAGCGAACCTGAACTGTTTGGTTTGACACAGACTCGCTGGAGTCGAGCGCAGTATATCTATTAGGAACTCGGCTGAGGACATAAGCAATTAAATCTTGTCGCAATCCCGAAGGCGAAAAAGCTTGTTGGTAGGGGTGCTTCGGATAAGACTCCAAGATAATTTCTACTTCCTCTGTGACTACAGCTAAGGTAATATTGACAAGATTTTTCTGCATTTTCCCTGTCCCCAAACACTCGTTAACTAATATTTTTGCGGTCGTTCTCGATCTGCTCTGATTTCTCATGAATTTTAACCGGCTAATACCGCCAATTGTTCTTCGGTAATCGCCAGCTCAAACTCGGAACTTACCTCTTCTATAACCCGCAGCACGTAGCAGGGAATCTTGTCGGATAAAATAGCACATGGCACCCTACCAGTGTGAATTTCTAAGACTGCTTCTGCAGCAGCTTCAAACATCAGTCGCTGTCCCGGAAACATCACTCTTTCAAAGTACCAATTAGGAATGTTCCCAATCCGAACCACCTGAACTAGGTTGGTAACATTTGCGTAATAGCACAGAATCTGGTTGTTACCTTTATAAGATAGCCGATCAGACATTTAAAAATCTCCACACTCTTTCAAAAACTAACTGAGACTTGGCTTTGCCTATTAGTGGCAATTGCGAGTTTGGCTCTCGAGCAAACGACCGACTTATTTTTGGGGTATTATTCGAGAGCGCCAATCACATCTTCAGTTATTAATTTTTGTAGCATTGAGTTATCCTGCCAACACTTAGAGGTCTGGCGCAGAAACTCTGTTTTTCCCGGTTAAAAAACCCGGTTTGTTTGGTATGCAGGGCTTATATCCTGACTTATTTAGGTTGGTGGTGCTGTGGCACCAGTTAATCGAAAGTACCGTCACTTTCCCCAACTCTCCTGACAACAGGTTCGCTCTTTGGCAGCGGAATGGTGCTGAGAGTGCGATCGACCTTGTGATCCAGAGCTTGGGGTAAACTTTATCTAAAAAATATGAGGAAATTATGAAGACCATCATTTTTTTTGATAAATATACTTTGGCCGAAGCAGAGATTACAATAGTTAGGCAAAAACCTAGTTTTTTAACCAAAAACTTGATTCCATCTGTGACCCTGGGTTAAAAAACCCGCTTTCTCAGGGAAATCTGCGTAAATCTTGGATTAGCAGGCTGAAGCCTGGTTTTTTACCCAAAAACTTGGCTGCATCTGTGATTCCTGGTTTAAAAAATCGTTCTTGAGGCAAGTGCGTGTAACTTCTGGAGGAGTTATTCTGGCTGTAAATACGGTGATAGCAGATCGGCATTGCAGGTAACAAAAAACCCCGACTCCCTGAGATCATCTCTAGAACTTCTAGGGAATCAGAGTTTAAATTAACCAATCACCGATCCATCTCAAAGCTAAATCAAAAAAATGAGGAAATTATGAACATAGCCGGAAAAACTAGGAATTTCCTGGATGCAGAAACCCGGTTTCCTAACAATTTCGTGATGTTCGCAAGAATCAAGAGAACGAGATAGCGGATTTTCGATGGTCATTCAGCTTGAATGCCCTTGATTCTTCCGTCGGAGAAGGCCGACTTTGTTTGTCTAGTAGGGGTTTCAAATGCCGAGTTTGATATGCTATCTGCGATGTATTTTACCCCACTTTAAAACAACGGTTCCCAACCCAGAATTTCCGCCACTTGCTGTGCCAAACTCAAAGGATCGAAAGGTTTGGCAATCACCCCCCCTACCCCCAAATCAGCAAATTCGCTCAAATCCATCGCCTGCACCTTAGCAGTCAGGAAAATCACCGGAATCCCCCGAGTAGCAGTATTGTTTTGCAGCAAACCAAACAGAGTAAGTCCGTCCATATCCGGCATCATCACATCTAACAGAATAGCGTCAGGGAGGTGAGTTTCAGCTAAAAGCAATCCTTGGCTGCCGTCGGGGGCGCTTAGTACCGTCCAGCCGCCTAAATGTTCCAGACAGGCCTGAATCACGCTGCAGAGGTTTTTTTCATCATCGATGACCAAAATGCGCTTTGGTGACATAATTAAAACTCAAATTTTAAATGAATTATGGTAAACCGAACAAGGACTTACGCAACCTGGCTCATCAACCGGGTTTCTTGACCGATATAGCAGAAGGAAGAAGCAATAAAATTAAGAGTTTCAGCACTTAAGAACGTCCTAATCGAGCGAGGTTGCTATATTTTGTCACTCACCTACTGAAACCCTGAACAGAAAAATCGGCCTATCAGCCGGGAGCATCTCATATTTGTAAAAACACTTCTGACTCTTTCCTTCTGACTCTTTCCTCCTGGCGCCTGGCTCCTAACTCCAATTTTGAGCTTGGCTGCTTTCATTGAGATGCTCCCTATCAGCCTCCCAAAATCATCCTACCCGCGTGCGTTGCCAGGAACTTGAGGTTTCGCGAACTCCGGTAGAACCAATCTCAAACCTCCAAACTTTGTCCCCCTTCGCCTTCCAACGGTGCAGGCACTGTGAAATAGAAACTGCAGCCTTGTGAGACAACACTTTCGACCCAAATTCTGCCGCCGTGCTGCTGTACTATGCTGCGACAGATAGCCAAACCCAAACCCGTACCTCCTTTTTGGCGGGAGTCAGAAGCATCAACTTGTTGAAACCGTCCAAAGATAGTTTCTAGTTTATCTGCAGGAATCCCCCGCCCTCGATCTTTGACTTCAAATAAAACCCGTGAAGCGTAGCCATCCCGTAGGGAATCGCCCAAATCTTCAACCCTGACAGTGACTGTACTCCCTGGAGCGGAGAATTTAATCGCATTGCTCAACAAATTTACCAGCAGTTGAACGATTCTGTCAGGGTCAGCCCAAATTTTGGCTGTTTCGGGCAAAATCGACAAATCAATATTATTTTCCGCAGCCAAAGAAAGTACAGCTTCTGCAGACTTCCGCATCAAAACCTGGGCATCGCACCACTGCTTGACGAGGATAACTTGGCTCGAATCGAGCCGCTCTAAGTCGAGAATATCGTTTACCAAACGCACTAACCGTTCGGTATCGCTCGAAGCGATTTCTAACATCTGTTTGGCAGTTTCCGGTCGATTTTTCAGTACCCCAGCCGCCAGCAAACCTAAAGAACCGCGAATGGAGGCAAGCGGCGTTCGCAGTTCGTGGCTGACAATCGAAATAAACTCATTTTTCATTTTTTCAATTGCCCGACTTTCTGTGACATCTGTGACTGTGCCGACGTGACCAATTAGTTGAGATCTGTCGGAAAAAATCGGAGCTGTTTTCAGGCGACAAAACCGGATGGTTCCGTCTCGCTGGATGTGGCGGAATTCGCAGGAAAATTCCCCATCTAGCGATTGCGATTGGGACCACTTAGACAGAATTAGTTTGAGGTCTTTGCGGTGAACAAACCGCATCCAGCCGTTTCCTAAAGCTGCTGCTGGTGTGAAGCCACCAATTGCTTGACAGCGAGGATTTGTATAAGTACATTTCCCCTCAGTATCGATTTTGAAAATGCCCACGGGGGAACTCTCGCTCAGAGAGCGAAATAAAGCTTCGCTTTCCCGGAGTTCTGCTTGAGAGCTTTCTAGTTCTCTGGTTCGCTGCAAAACTCGCATTTCTAACCGTTCGTTGAGCTGTTGGAGGGCGGCTTCAGCAAGTTTGCGATCGCTAATATCCCGGTGCACTGAGACCCAGTGAGTAAACTCACCATTTTCGTCCGCTATGGGTACAATGCTCATTTCTACCCAAAATTCTGTCCCGTCTTTGCGGTAATTGATCGAGTCAACCCGCACAGGCTGCCAGGTTTTCAAAGCTGTCCGAACTCGATGGAGAC
Organism: Microcoleus sp. Pol12A5; assembly: GCF_036701435.1. Taxonomy (NCBI): domain Bacteria; kingdom Bacillati; phylum Cyanobacteriota; class Cyanophyceae; order Oscillatoriales; family Microcoleaceae; genus Microcoleus; species Microcoleus sp. Pol12A5. The sequence continues at coordinate 30,014 of NZ_JAUBQU010000041.1, read as the reverse complement.
TGGCGCGGTCTGTTTTTTCTCCTTGCAAGATGCGCGGCGTTTTGCCCACAACTTCTTCTAGCGTATAGCCGGTCATCCGCGTAAAAGCTGGGTTGACATAAATAATTCGCGGACCCGGTTCCTCAATCGGTTCAGCTTCGGTAATTAACACGGCGTCGTTAGTATTGGTGACTGCTGATTCCAACAGGCGCAACTGCAATTCTCTAGCTTTGCGATCGGTAATTTCTGTAACTGTCCCCACCATCCGCACTGCATCGCCGGCTTCGTTGTAAAAAAACTTACCTTTTCCCTCGATCCAGTGAATGCTGCCGTCGGGCCAAACCACGCGGTATTCCAGAAAGTAATCTGTTCGCTGGGCCAGGGTCTGATTTATAGTATTATCCGTATTTTTTAAATCTTCTGGGTGAATGCAAGCTGCAAAACTTTGATAAGTTCCCGCAAAAGTTCCCGGGGCCAACCCAAACAACTCTTCGTGTTCCCTCGACCAAACAATGCGATTTTTCTGCAAGTCCCAGTCCCAAAATCCGATTTTGGTAGCCGACAAAGCTAAGTTAAGCTGCTGATTCGTTTTCCGCAACTCCATGCTAGTAATAGCAACCCGTAGTTCTCGGGCTATTTCGATTTCGCACCGCTGCCAAGGTAAAGATTTTAACCTCACAGTTTCTTGCCACAAGTCAAAGGAATTGCGAGGAGACAGCGGCCGGCTGCCATCCGGTTTAACTTCGATTTCCCCGTCTGGTTTGCCGGCCCAGTTGACAGTTTGAATTGTTTCTGGACGGAACCACAAAATGTAATAATTTTGCATCTCGGACATGGCAAGTACCAGCAAACCGCTAGCAATTTCTTTAAACTTCTGGGAGGGCGGATACAGTTTTGAGAGAGAATCTGTATAAAAAATATCATTATTTATTTGAGTTTTTATCCAAGCAATTAAGTTTTCGATTTCTAGCACTTCCGGGGTTTGGCCGATGGTTGTTAAATTTTCATTTGCACACACAACTCCACCAGTAGCGCCCACTAAGGTCAGCAATTCATCTCCGGATTTAAGTAAACCTTCTACAAACCAGTGTGATTGAGAAATTTTGGTAATAAACTTATGGCAATTTTCTTTTAAATAAATTGCATATTCCCAATTTTCGCTATCTTGTTTGTAGCTAAGTTCTAGATTCACAAACTTTGCTAGCAGTTCGCAAGCCTTTCTTGTTTCGTAGTTGACATACTTTCGTGTTGGGTGGTGACAGGCGATCAATCCCCAGAGTTTTCGATCTTTGATTAATGTCAAGGTCATGCTAGCGCCAACGTTCATATTTTTGAGATATTGAACATGGCAAGGGGAAACGGCTCTCAACAAAGAGAAGCCCAGATTGAGGGGGAGACCTGTCAGCGGATTGCAGTGAGGAATTAATTCTATCGGCTGACAGTTAATATCGGGAATAAACCGAATTAAATTCATGTTGAACAGCTTTCTTGCCTGGGGAGGAATATCGGTAGCCGGATAGTGCAGTCCCAATAAAGGAGCCAAACTTTCTACTTTGTCTTCGGCGACAACTTCCCCCGCACCGGTGGTATCAAATTGATAGACGATCGCTCGATCGAAGCCGATCATCCTCCGTACTTCTTCCACTGCTGTCTGACACAGCACTTGCAGGTTGGGTGTTTTGTGGATTTTGTCGATCGGCTCTTGGACTAAATGATAGCAATTAAAACTATCGCTAGCTTTTGGGGAAACAACCGACTCTAATTCAAGAATTAATGCTGAACTAGATTGATGCAGCGTTCCATGAAAAAAAGACTGGCGGTTTTGGCTTTTGAAGGATAATTTGATACCGTTAGAGTGATGACTGTGTTCAAATAAAGCTTTTTCTATAGCCTCTATTTCCTCAGCCTCGACAAATTCATGTAAAAATTTGCCCAAAAGTTCTTCGGGGTAAATGCCGAGTTCCTCAAAAGTATTGTTGCTAACTTGCAAAATTTTCCACACAGGAGATTCCAGAACCAAAAGCATACCGTGAGGTTGAATCGAACCCGGGGCGTACATTAGTTCGCAGTCGCTGTTATTGAAAGTGCCTGTGTCTGAGGGCAATACCATTGCTTTCATCTGATTAATACTTCTCTAAATTAGCCTGTGTTCTCGATCGGCGGCCCAGCATCAATCAATAGCACCGCGTCAGAATCACAGAATCTAACAACCCCAAGTCTTGGCTAAGGCTTCCTGATTTGTTTCGGACACGCACTGCCTATTTGCTCTTAGTTATCCCATTTAAAAAAAAGAATACAACTGTAGGTACGTGCTCGAAACCCATATCTCATCAGTCATTCCCAGTTCTTCAATTCTTTAATTCTTTAAATGTTTAAATCTAAAATGGGATTAGCGCTTTGCCTGAGCCAGTCTGTTTCTAAGTTGAGTCCGCTCCAAACGATTCAGGAGGCGAGCAATTAATTCCGGTTTGACGATCGGCTTGTTCACGTAGTCGTCAGCACCTGCGACAAACATTTGGCGCACGATTTCCGACTCGGAATGAGCTGTCAAAAATAGCACGGGGAGCTTGCTCCAGCGCAAATCGTTGCGAACTGCCAAACACAGCTCGATACCGCTGTAACCGGGCATCTCCACATCTAAAATTAGCAAATCCGGACAAGTTGTTTCGAGTACCTCCCAGAACTTTTCGGGATCGTCCAATGTTGTTACTTGAAATCCCCAAGGTTGTAGAATCACTTGCAGTCCAGCTAATAGATGCACGTCATCGTCTACCACCATAACTTTAGCTTCAGCAGGGCCAGTCTGGTCGAGCAGTTGGGCGACTGCTTTGAGTATATCTGCTGGGGGGATAGATTTGTGCAAAAAGCCGGAAGCTCCCAAACGAGCAACTTCTATTCGATCGCTCAATTGATTGTGTCCGCTAAAAATCATCACCGGAATTTCGGGCTTTTCACTGCGGAGTTCGGCTAAGAGAGAAAGTCCGTTTTCCTGAGATCGGGAAAATGTCAAATCCAGCAAAATCGCGTCGGGAGGCTGTTGAGAAATCGCATTTCTTGCCGCTTGAGGAGAGTTGGCAACTTCTATCTGGAAGCCGGAACCTGATGCTACTGTTTTGAGTCGATCGCTCCCAAAAGTATCATCATCAACAATCAGCATTCGGCGCGTTTGGGAAACTGCAGGAACCAAATCGCCTTCTGGTTCGAGCGACGGGTGATCGAATATCTGTTTGAGCTGATGCAGAAATCCCTCAATCTGCTGAGCCGTCCCCGGTTTCAAGATGTTTTCAGCCTTGAACAAATGTTCTATCTGGCGCGCAACTTCCGAACCTTTTGGCAGGCCTAACGTTCCCAAAGAACCGACTAATTTGTGAGCTTGGGTCTGGGCTGCCTCCCGCACTTCGCCTTCCAAGCTTCCGTTGTTCAGTTGAGCGATCGCGCGATCGAATATCGCCACCTTTTCGATAAAATTAGCTTTTAAATTTCCCCGCATTTGGGCAATCGCATTCAAGACTTTGAGACGGCGCTCGTCTTTGTTTAATTCCTGGCTCGACCCGCTGGATTCAGTAGATAAAGTCTCTTGAGTTTTAGCAGTTTCTGCCGTTTCCTGCCCAACTTGTTGGCTCTCAATCTCCTCCGGCAGACTTTTGAGCCGATAGCCCAATCCGTATACGGTTTCCACTAAATCTACTGTCATCCCGGCTGCTTTCAGCTTCTGCCGCAGCCCCTTGATGTGAGCGGTAACGGCTTCTTCTTGAGGAAATTCGCCGGCCGACCAAATGCGATCGAGGATGGCGCTGCGACTGAAAATGCGCCGAGGATTTCTCAGGAAAAGTTCTAACAAATTGTACTCTTTGGGAGTCAAGTGCAGCACTTTTTCGGCATAAGTTACTTCCGTAGTGTCCGGGTTGACTTGCAGTTTTTCCCATCTTAAATTTGTACTCGACAAAGTTGCCTTACCCCGGCGCAGCAAAGCCCTAATTCGAGCGATTAATTCTTCAAGATTAAAGGGTTTGACCACATAATCGTCTGCACCCGCCTCTAAACCTTGGACTCGATCGTTGCTGCTATCTAGCGCTGTCAGCAGTAAAATCGGCATTTGGCAGCCGGACGATCGCAATTTTCGACACAAACTAATGCCGTCGAGTTTAGGAATCAGCACATCCAAAACAATCAGGTCGTAATCGTATGCCTGCACCAAATGCAACGCTGTTTCACCGTCTGCTGCCGCATTCACATTGTAATTGTGAGAGTTCAGCGCTTGAGTTAGCAAACTGACTGTAACTGTGTCATCTTCTACCAGCAGGATTTTCATAAATGTCACCTGTCCTTCCAACTATTCTTGGAACTTTTTATCGGTTTTTGGGGCTAATTAAATAGCCTTCCTACAAATGAATTTAACAATTCCCCACCTTCAGTATAACAAATAGTATTCTTGAAATAGAATAATTGTAAATTATTATTATGATTTTACTTATTTTCCTCTGGTAATATTTCATTAGATTCGGGCTGGGATTTTATGGCTTTTTGGACTTCAGCGCCTGCTGAATTTTTTGAATCAGATATTGCGAGGAATCTTGATGTTTAACTACGTCTTCCAACTCGGAAACTGCTACTTCGGCGTGTTCTATCTCTTGAACTAAAGAATCAGGGGTAACACTTTTTATCACTCCCAAAGGTTCTTGGATAGCGGTCAATGAATTGAAATTTTTTTCCGCTATTAATTCTTCCAACTCTAGCAGAGCCATTTCTGCGCGATCGATCTTGATCGTCACGGATTTAGCCACATTAGCACCCGCTCTTGCTGCCTCCGTGAGTTCGTGAACTCGAAGTTTAAACCGGCTGGCAATTTGCTCCATTTGAGTCCCCAATTCAAAAGTTTTACTTGCCAGTCTGCCAATTTCTAGACTCACTTTGCTCAGACCGCTGGGCTGACTTCCCATTTGATTGGTAACTACAGCCACCTGTACTGCTAAATACCTGACTTGTTCGATCGCCTCCCGGATGGTTCGAGAAGTGCGGTTAACCGTTTCTAAATCATTAGCTATTGCTTTGCCGACGCCTAAAATTTTATCTGTATTGTTGCAAATAGAATTAGCACCTTGAAAAGTAGCTTGAAACGCTTGGCGACCTTCCGAAGAAATCAGTTTCGCAATCCTCACAAATCGCTGATTCATTTGAGCAATCTCTTCAGCTTGTTTGACCAGTGCTACTTGCTGGGAAGTGGGATGGGTATGAAACTTTTCTGCTTGACGTTGGTGGATTTTCAAAAGCTCGTTACATTCGTGAAACTTAGCCTGCTCTTGTTGAAGTAGCGCCAAATACTTGTGTCTTTCTACTCGGTATTTTTGAATAAGTTTGTTAGCTTGCGCTAACAGTTTAGACTGGGCTATCACCAGAGTATGAACGTCCAAAAGGCGGTGGGTTTGGTCTTCCATTACCACAATAATCGGTTCATAAATCAAGTCTTTGTGCCTGTTGAAAGACGCTTGGACGGCATCATCAACTTTCCAGTTTTCCGAAAGCAGCAAAGGCGGAATTCTAATAAAATCTAACAAGGCTCGAATCGGGTGTGACCCGTAAAGTTCTACGCGATCGGGAAAACTCATTTGCTCTCGAAATTTGACGCGAGAAATCATGCCCAATACCTGTGATTCATGAGTAATAATGACTCCCGGCAGGTCGGGTTCTTGCTCAAATCTTTCAGCCACTACCTGTCCTAGAGTTGCAGCGCTCACTTGGAAGTCGTGACACGGCAGATGTCCGATCGTGAAATCGGGGGTGAGTTGAGTTGGATTGCTCATTTACCCGGATAGTGTTAAGTACAAGTTAACAAATTATATATTAATATTATACTGGAATAAGATTGTTGAAAGTAGTCAACGACCCAGCACGGAAGTGACTGGGCTTGGGGCCTAAAACTTCATTTTCAGTTGACCAGCCTGAGACCTTTGATGTCTAGGTTTTTTGAGTAATGACACCAAGCGGATGCGTAGCTAGTTCCCTGTTCTGTCGTTAAGGGTTAAACATTTTTATTTGGGTTAAGGACGTGCCATTAGGCGAATCAGCTCAGAAAACAAAGGCGCGTGCTAACTTCACCCCAGCAATGGGAGTGGAATTGCTTAGTTTCCATCAACAACCCGGTTCACAAACACAACCAGAAGCGATCGATTATACAGCCGTATCCCTTCCCCCCGTTTCCTCCTACCGCTTTCGCGCTCGTAAAGCGCTGGAGCGCGGGTCACTCGCCCAGAAGAAAGATGAGAACTATAGGGAGAAATTAGCTCTCTGCCTCCGAGGCCTTCTATTAACTACTTTCTGACTACCTTCATCTCAAGTCTCTGGGATCGGCCGCGCCTGCTGTGTCCCAGGTTCTGTCCTCACAACAGGGGGATTCATATTTTGTTCTTTAAAAAAACCGGGAAAATATCTAGATTGAAACCAAAAACCTTAAATCGGACTTTGCCGCTAGCAACCTTTGAGGCTGCTTACCAGTTGTTACAGCAAATGGCTGAAATCCCAGGGGCGATTTGGCTCACCGACGATGCGATCGCTGATTTTCAAAATCGGGAAAATTCGTCTGAAAGGTTTGCAGCATTGGTATCAGAGCATTTTAGCGCGCTGCTGCGGGGTAATCTATTAGATGAGTTCGCAACAAACGGACACAAGCACAGCGAAAAAAATCTCCATTCGCAATTGAATGTGCAGTTGACTTTCGAGCCTAGGGCGATCGCCAATTTCCTGTCTCCCCTCGCAGACAAACTCGCAGAAATAACGGGCGCACCCTCGTGGAAAATTGACATTCGCGCCCTCAAACAAGCAATTAAAAATATACAGACCAACTCGGCCGTTCTTCAAAGCGAATTCACCCTAAATTTGCTGGATATTCTCGCTGCAAATGCCAACCAAAATAATCGCCTGCCCCTACACAGCAAAATAGAAATAGAGGGAAAATCCGCGCCCAAAGTTATAGATCCAGAAACGAGACAGAGCCAGATTGCCGAAGCGGTCAATCAATTACAAATTGTCAGTCCCTGCATTTCATTTTGTCAGCCAGTAGAAGATGCTTTGCAGCAGCAGCTTGAACAAGAGCGACTTTTGAATCAGGTGACAACTCAAATCCGCCAGAGTTTGGAATTGCCTGTAATTTTGTCAAAAGCAGTCGAACGAGTGCGAGAGTTTTTGGAGGTCGATCGCCTGTTAATTTATCAATTTGAAAAAGTACCAGGGCCGCACAACGGCGAGTTAGCTAAAGAAATACCTGCGGCGGTTTCTGGGTCTGGCGAAATCCAAGAAAATTTCCGGTCTTACTTGTATGTAGGTCGCGTTACCTACGAAGCCTTAGCCAACGATGCTATCTCGTCTGTATTGAATTTTAGTGAAGACGCGCAGTGTTTTACCAATGGAGTCATTGACCGAGAGAAATATCGCAAAGGTTTGGCTTTGTGCGTTGCGGATGTGGAAACAACTTACTCTTCGCAGCCTTGTTTTTTAGAGTTGATGCGGCGGGCGAAGGTGCGGGCGAAGTTGCTAGTGCCGATCGTCGTTCAAGACGAGTTGTGGGGACTGCTAATTGCCCACCAGTGTACTTTTCGGGAGTGGGAAGAAAGCAAAAAAACATTTTTGCGACAAATAGCAGAACATTTGGCGATCGCCATTTACCAAGCCGAACTTTATGCAGAAGTCCAGCAGCAAAAGCGCACCTCAGAACAGCGCGTAATAGAGCGAACGCAAGAACTGCACGATGCACTGGTCGCCGCCCAGTCTGCCAGCCTCGCCAAGAGCGAATTTTTAGCAGCTATGAGCCACGAATTGCGGACTCCTCTCACCTGCGTCATCGGCATTTCCGACACGCTGCTGCGGTGGTCTTACGGCAAAGTTGGCAGCAAAGAAGTGCCGGTGCAAAAGCAGCGACAGTACCTGCAAACTATCCGAGACAGCGGCGACCACTTATTAGAATTAATTAACGATATTTTAGATTTATCACAAGTAGAAGCGGGAAAAGCAATATTAAAAATTAGTGAATTTTCACTTTCTAAATTAGCTTCTCAGAGCCTGCACGCCCTCAAAGAAAAAGCTGCCGCTAAAGGCGTGGAACTGCTGCAAGAACAGCGGATAAAACAAGAGTGCGATCGCTTCATTGCTGACCCGCGCCGCTTAAGACAAATTCTCTTCAATCTTTTAGGAAATGCGATTAAGTTTACTCCCAAAGGCGGGCGAGTCATCCTGCGAGTTTGGGTGACAGAAGATAAAAATCGAACGCCGGCATTGCGGCCGCCCGGTACTGCACCTGCTGGCAGTACCGCTGTTTTTCAAATCAAAGATACTGGCATTGGAATTCCAGAAAATCAGCGATCGCTTTTGTTTCAAAAATTCCAGCAGTTGGATTCCCCCTACCGCCGGGAATACGGCGGCACAGGTCTGGGATTGGCTTTAACTAAACAGTTAGTAGAGCTTCACGGCGGCGCGATCGAAGTCAACTCTAAAGTTGATGTCGGCTCTACTTTTACCGTTTTTATACCCCTCCAAACTATAACCAAAGATGAATCGACAAAATTCACCTATGAAAAATCTAATTCATCTTTACCGCTGCATTATTCCTCGCGGGGCAGCCTCGTACTCGTGGAAGAAGATGAAGAAACTGCTATGCTCATTTGCGATATCCTGACAGCAGCAGGACTGCAAGTGGTGTGGATGATTGAAGGTTCGGCGGCGGTGGAACAAATTGAACTTTTGCAACCGAATGCTGTGATTGTCGATATGCGTTTGCCCGGTATGAATGGCTGCGAAATAATTCACCAACTGCGCCAAAAACCCGCTACTGAAAATATCAAGATTCTAGCTTTAAGCACTAATGAAATTCCGCCAGATCAGATATCTTTAGTGACGGCGGGAGCTAACGATTGTTTAGCTAAACCGATTCACCCCGAGCAATTGCTGGACAAAATTATTTCTTTAATGGCTGGGATTGGTAATGGGTAATACAATTTTAGATTTTAGATTTTAGATTTTGGAATGACTTATTGGATATGGGTTGGGATATGGTCTACAGTTACATTCTTTTTTTTAACTGGTATAATTTGTAATTCCCAATTACCAATTCCCCATCCCCAATTCGTCATGATTAATTGTCAAATTCCTACAGGATTAATTGTTTCTTGTCAAGCACCTGCTGATTCGCCGCTGCACGATCCGATCGTAATTGCGGCAATGGCTCGAACCGCCATCAATCGAGGTGCATCGGGCGTGCGGATTGACACTCCGGTTCACATTGCGGCGGTGCGAAAACAGATATCCGCCCCCATAATTGGGATTTGGAAGCAGCAATTGCCGGGATGCGAGATTTACATTACTCCTCGGTTTGAAGACGCGCGGGCGATCGCCACTTCTGGAGCCGATATTATCGCCGTTGATGCTACTCTGAGAAACCGTCCTGCTGGCGGCGAAGACTTAAAGACATTAATCGGGCGAATTCACAGTGAATTGGGCAAATTAGTGATGGCGGATGTAGATACAATAGAAGCTGCGATCGCGGCAGCCGAAGTTGGTGCAGATACTGTAGCAACTACTCTTTTTGGTTATACTGCCCAGACGGAAAATTTTTCGCCGCCGGGATTTGATTTGCTTGCGGAAATGGTAGAAAAGCTTAAGGTTCCCGTTATCTGCGAAGGCGGGATATCGGGGCCGGAAATGGCTAAAAAAGCCTTGGATTTAGGAGCGGTGGCTGTTGTTGTGGGGACAGATATTACTGGGATTGATCTTAAGGTGACCGCCTATAAGTCGCTGATGGGGAAGTAAGTTCGGCAACGGATTGTTTAACGGATGTAACGGATGTAACGGATTGAAGGAAGTTCGGCAACGGATTGTTTAACGGATGTAACGGATTGAAGGAAGTTCGGCAACGGATTGTTTAACGGATATAACGGATGTAATGGATTGAAGGAAGTTCGGCAACGGATTGTTTAACGGATGTTCGGCAACGGATTGTTTAACGGATTGTTTAACGGATGTAACGGATGTAACGGATGTAACGGATGTTCGGCAACGGATTGTTTAACGGATGTAACGGATTGAAGGAAGAAGGGAGAAGAAATATTCGGTGATTTCAATCGCTTGTAGGCACAGGAAACGCGCCAGCTAAGGATGGGAAATATCGGGCGATAGAAATCGCCCTTGATCAGGGGAAGTTGCTAAATTAGTGCGCCATTGATAAAGCTGCTAACTACAGCCAAGGCGATCGCCCCCAGTACCGCGCTCCAAAGGCCCATCCGCAAACTAAATCCTTCAACTAACTTCGCAGCCGAGGCAAAAACAATCACGTTCATTACAAAAGCAAACACGCCGGAAAGCAATCCCAGCGTCAGTAGGTTCGGCACGAAAAAAACTGCTTTGAGAATTGGCAAAATTAAAACATTCAACATTCCCAAAACCGCAGCGGAAATTACTGCTTTCGGTGTGCTGTCAATTTCTACGCCGATCGGCAGTTGAGAAATTAGCAACAAGCTGCTGCCCGTCACGAGCCAAGCAATCAAAAAATCGATCGGTTCCACAGCGCCCCTACCTCCTTAACAGTTAAATTGTCAGAAAAACCTGATATTTAAGGTCTAACTTAATCAACAAATCCGGCTGATTCATCTGCCAATCGATAGAATTTATGTCTGTTACTAAAGAGTTAGAAGTTATAATCCCTGTAGCCTCTGCCAAATCATCCGGATGGGAACCGTCTCAACCTGTTAGTTGAATAAAAAGAGCAGATTAATTAATATGGCTGGCGATTTTTCTTTTAACTCTAAAATCCGATTCGACAAAAATGGCTTGGACAATCCTGCACGGCAACGCAGCCGCTCGCTCCAAGTTATGATTTTTATGCTGTTCGTCACTACCTTGGTGACGCTACCAATATTTCGTCTAGCCGAACTGCAACTGGTACAGGGAGCCTACAACCGACAGCGGGCGGAAAATAACCGCATTCGCCCTGTTTCAGTCCCAGCCAATCGCGGTCAAATTTTAGACCGCAACGGCAAAATTTTTGCGGCCAACCGCGTATCTCGATCGGTATATGTGTGGCCAAAAGAGCGATCGGCCAAGGAGTGGCAAGAGATCGCCGCTACACTGGGCCCGATCGTCAAACTTCCAGCAGCCGAAATTGTCAAAAAAATTGATGCAGTTGGCTACAGATCGGCCCTGCCAGTGCGAATTAGTAAGGATATCGATGTCGGTACTTTCGTGGCATTGGGAGAACAAGCTAATACTTTGCGGGGAGTTGAAATTCGCGTAGAATCGAGCCGAGACAATCCCAACCAGCAATTAGCAGCTCACCTTTTGGGATACGTCGGCGAAGCTAGTTTAGATCAATTAAAAGCTAATCCTGCATACCCGATGGGAATGATCGTCGGTCAAATGGGAGTTGAAAAATTAGCCAATTCAACTTTAGAGGGCGTTTGGGGCAACCGTTTAATCGAGGTGAATGCTAAGGGTGAGGAAATCCAAGATTTAGGTGTAAAAGAGCCTATTCCCGGCAAACCGGTGCAGCTAACTTTAGATTTAGATATGCAGAAAACTGCGGAAAAAGCTTTGGGCGATCGCCTGGGTGCAGTTGTGGCGATCGACGTGAAAACCGGAGCTCTTTTAACAATGGCTAGTTGGCCGACATTTGACCCCAATATTTTCACCCGCAAGGTGACTCAAAAAGAATGGGATCGGCTGCAAGGGCCAGACAAACCATTTTTAAATCGGGCAGTTCAAGGCTATCCAGTCGGCAGCACTTTTAAGATTGTAACTTCTGTAGCCGGGATGGAGTCGGGCAAGTTCTCTCCTGACTCGACTTTGGTAAGTTCTGCTTCAATTAACATCGGCGGAATTTCTTTTAACGAACACGGTGCCGGTTACGGTGTTATCGGTTTCCGCGATGCTCTAGCCTACAGCAGCAATACGTTTTTCTATCAAGTAGGTATGACTGCAGGGCCGGAAGAAATGGCGAAATGGGCTAAAAAAATGGGCATTGGCGGTACTATTAATTTAGATCTTTTGGGGATAGACGGCGCCAATCACGGTCAAGTTCCGATCCCAGCAGAGAAACAGAAAATGTATGGTGAAGATTGGTACGTTGGCGATACAGTAACAATGGCGATCGGTCAGGGTTTGGTACTTTGTACTCCCCTAGAATTGGCTGTGATGGTGTCAACTATTGCCAATGGCGGTTGGCGAGTGCAGCCCCATTTGTTGGCTTCTCAAACCAATACTCCTATAACTCAAAAAATTCCAACAGGTATTAAGCCTGCAACTTTAAACGTCATTAAACAAGGATTGATGGACGTGGTAAAAAAAGGTACAGGCCGCGGCATGAATGACGGTACTATTCCTTTAAGTGCTGGTAAGACTGGGACTGTGGAAATGCCCGGTCATCCTGACAATTCTATGTATGTGGGTTTTGCTCCTGCTGACAAACCTGAAGTTGCGATCGCAGTTATCGTTGAAGGGGGCGGATTTGGTGCAGTCTCGGCGGCACCAATTGCTCTAGACGTATTTAGAACCTATTTTCAAAAGCAGGGTTTTAAACCTACTAATAAGCCTATCTAGTCCTTCGTTAATTGTTAACTGTTGACTGTTGACTGTTTACATTTTGTGCCATACTTCGATCGCACTTTTCCAAGATATCTTGGAAAAGTGCGATCGATCAAAAGTTTTCCCCTACCAATCGTTTCACTTCGACGGTCGATAAATTCATCATTTGCGCCACCTGTTCCCGACTCATTCCAGAATTCAAGACTTGAGTTACGAGCTGGCGCAATGTTAACTCCGCCGCCAGTCGTCCCTGGTTTTCTTCCTTGTGAGTCTTCAAAAACTCACCCGTTTCAGGAACTCTAAACCTCAATTCTCCTGAAATTAGATGCAATTCCAGTCCCAGCACTTCACTGAACAACCACAGCGTATCGAAAGCTATATTGTTGGCTACAATCGGCTCATACTGATTGTTTATTAAACGTACTCCCTGTACAATCGGATTTAGGTAATCTCCCGACGGATCGTACTGAAAATATTCCCTAACTCCCAAAGCCCGATAAATTTCCTGTTTAGTTTCTTGGTCTTTCGTCTGAGTTGTTTCGGAAGTAATTTCTAACACAAAATCGGGAATAATTCCTCTTCTTCCCAAACTTTATAATTATCCCTTTTGCGTTTGGCTACTCCAAACACCACATAAATATCCGGAGCAACAACTGTCTGGTTGTTCCCTTGTTCATAATAAATGAAAGAATTGGCTGACACGTAAACATCAGAACGCTCTTGAAAGTAAAGGTTTACAGCTTCAACGCTGTAAGTCATGTAATCGCGCGTGATGTCGCTTTCAGCCATCGGCTCTCCGTCGCTGCTGGGATATTCAATTTCTACTTGTTCGACTTGAGTTAAAATTGTCATTTTTCAATTTTCCTCAAAGTTAATTAATTTAATGGTGCATTCTGTAGGAGTTGGGAAAAACTCGATATTTCTCAAAAAAATCAACAAAGGTGCGCACTGCGCACCCTACATAATTAGGTTTTGCGTCCTGGACTTTAAGGCTGGTAAAATGGTGTACAGATACAGACTATTTAAATTCTAATTAATTCCTCTGTCTAAAATAATCATTTCAGAACCAACAACCGGACTTCTAGCTATTAACTTACCTTCCATATTCGCAATTTCTAACTTGCTGAAATCGAGTGAGTTAGCCTCCTTCCACATCTTCGTTGCTAGTTGATTTTGCTCAACTTCGCTGAGTTTGTACCAATCTTCAGCGACTTTTACTGTCAAAATGCTGCTGGAAAAATTAGCTTGAACAGACTCAACTAAACCGCCGCCCAGTCGATTCTTAATGTCAGTAATTTGATTTTGAATCGCAGCAATCAGAGACTGTTCCGGCGTCAGCGGCGGCGGTGGGATAACTTCTACTGGTTGCGGTTTTTCTGGAGCCACTAAATCGGGCAACTTGCTTTTGAATTTAGCAGAGATTGGCTCAGATGGTGCGATCGCCTCTGGCGATTTCGGCGTTCCCGGCTCCACAAAATCGCCAAAGGTTGGCGGCGACTGCTGCGCTGCTGGGAGAGGAACTTTTGCTACTTTGTCCGGCGGTTTTGCCGAGAAACTGTTGAAAGTTAAACCCACTGCAACGATTAGAATTGCGGCTAATGCGGCGTTTAAAATTGGATCGGACAGCTTCTCATTGGCAGATGGTGGCAGTAGCGATCGCACTAGCCGCACAATACTTTGCCAAAGTACAACGACTTTCTCTATAAAACTCCCTTCCGTGCGTTGGGATACAGGCTTTTTATCAACTTTTACAGCAACTTTTGGAGGCACGCTGTTAACTTCCGCAGCAACAGTGGGAGGAGTTACTGTTGCTGAGTCAGAAGCGGTGGGGGCGATCGGCTTTTGGGCCTCCAACGGCGGTTCTGCTGCTAATTTTTTCCCTTTTTTTCCCAAATTCCCTATCGAGGCAATCAAAGCTTTGATTCTCTGATTTTTGGGAACCGCGCTGCTGGCATTTTGAGTTTTGCTGCCAGTGGGGGCAGACTTTGCAGCCGAATCAACCTGCGGTGTCGGAGATTGAGAGGGTTCTGGAGTTGACTGGTTTAGTTGTTCTTCTGACATTTTCTCTGCCTTGGGGCGTTGCAAATATATCTAAACGAGATAAATTTTAGTTGAGCCATCTCAACCTTAATTTATCATTTAACTTAGTTGTAACTGAATCAAAATGAGCATCAAACGCCGTCACTTTCTAATTTCAGGCAGTCTCAGCAGCTTAGGTTTTGCCGGAGTCTGGAAAATGTTTCAGCTTCGGACTGCCTGGGATACAGACACCGATGCTGCTGTGGCTTCTAACGTTGAGGCAGAAAGGACGATCGTCCCATTGCCGGCCTCACCGCCTATTTTACGCTTTATTTCGGTGGCCGACACCGGTACCGGCGCTGAAGGTCAGTATGCTGTGGCTGAGGCGATGGCGCAATATCACCGGGAAAACCCTTTTAATGTTGCTGTTCTCGCCGGCGACAATATCTACAATAACGGCGAAATTGAAAAAATTAATGCTGTTTTCGAGCGACCTTATCAGCCGTTATTGCAGCAAAACGTAAAATTTTATGCTTGTCTGGGAAATCACGACATCCGCACTGCTAACGGCGACCCGCAAGTTAAATATGCGGGTTTTAATATGCAAGGTCGCTACTATACTTTTCGGCGCGATCCCGTACAGTTTTTTGCTTTAGATACCAATCACAATGCGGATTGGAAAAATCAGCTTGTTTGGCTGGAAAAAGAGTTGAGTCAAAGCACGGCACCTTGGAAAGTTGTGTTCGGCCACCATCCGATTTATTCCTCTGGCGTCTACGGATCGAATCAATCTTTTATTAAGACTTTCACGCCTTTGTTTCAAAAGTACGGCGTGCAGCTTTATATCAACGGACACGAACACAGTTACGAACGCACTCGCTCGATTAACGGTACGACTTATTTAATTTGCGGGGCCGGCGCGGGCACTCGTCCGGTGAGTCGTTCTGAGTGGACGGAGTATTCTGCTAGCCGCCTGAGTTTTGCGACGTTTGATGTCTATGAAGACCGGATGTTTGTCAGTTCTATCAGTACTGACAAACGGGTTTTTGACCGAGGGGTGATCCAAGTGCGATCGGCTTAATTCAGATTGTTTTCCCAGACATATCAGATGAATAGATTTATGTCAAGGTGCTTTTGTCGCTATATTTAACTGCGACTTACACCTTGAATCGATATCACCATTGCCTCTTGACTTGAACTAAAATTCAACTTACAATAAATTGTTCAGCGTTAGAGGCATCTGAGTGAAAAGCGATACGTTAGTAAGAGGGAAAATTAATCCGTTAGTAAGACCCTTCTTAAAGTGGGCAGGAGGTAAAAGGCAGTTATTGCCAGAAATTGTTAAGTATGTTCCCAAGCCGATAAGCAAACATACATACTATGAACCTTTCATAGGTGGAGGCGCACTCTTGTTTGAGTTACAGCCCCCAAAAGCTGTTATCAATGATAGCAACACAGAACTGATTAACTGCTATAAAGTAATTAGAGACTCATTAGATGAGCTGATCGAGGAATTAAGCAAGGATAAATATACCAATAGCGAAAGGTCTTATTATGGCATGAGAGACTTAGATCGTTCAACGAAAGAATATCAAAATTTGTCGGAAGTGGAAAAAGCAGCACGAATCATTTATCTAAATAAAACCTGCTATAATGGCTTGTTTAGGGTTAATTCCCAAGGTCAGTTTAATGTTCCGTTTGGTAGGTATAAAAACCCAAATATTTTAGATAACGCTGTTTTAAGAGCTGTGAATAAATACTTGAAGAAGCACACTATAGAACTGTTAAATCAGGATTTTGCAAAAGCTATTCAAAGCGCCAAGAAAGGAGATTTTGTTTATTTAGATCCTCCTTACGATCCAGTTTCGGAAACAGCTTCTTTTACTGGATATGATGTGAATGGCTTTAATAGAGACGAACAAGAACGACTAAAAGAAGAGTTTGACGCTTTACATAAAAGAGGTTGCAAGGTAATGCTGAGTAATTCTTGTACGGATTTTATTCTGGATTTGTACAAGGATGATCAGTATACAATCATAAAAGTTAGGGCAACGAGAAGTATCAACTCAAATGCCTTGAAAAGAGGTATGGTTGATGAAGTATTAGTTTTAAATTATGAAATTCCGGCTCAATAAATATGAGTAAAACTAAGAAAACTGCCAACGATAGAGCTTGGGAAACACTATTTGAAACGCATAAAATCTTAGAAGAAGTCGCTCGAAATGGTTGTTTTGAAATAGAAGCGGCTCAAATCAATAAGCAAAGAGAAAGCAGGCTGATGGCAAAGTTCGATCACTTTGTTAATTTGCCACATATATTTCGAGCAAATCATCTATCCATCTTGCCAATTTGTCGCTCAAAATATGTTATAGGTAACTTTGATACACACTTGAAAGTTAAATATGATAGTGAAATTGAAGTGATTCCTTTTGAGTTTCCTCCCGGCATAGAGAGTATAGATTACACAAATTTATCTTCTGAAAGTTCCGCATTGCACTGTGCATTTAATATCGGTATTATAGATGATTTATTCGGCGAACAAACAGCTTATACTGTTTCTGGGAGAATGTCTACAGAGGCCTTTGATTTTAATATTATAAATTCCATCGCTAATAAACTCTATTCAATCAAGGTTAAAAATTCTCAGTGTGAGATAGATGCGGGATTTGAAAGTAACAACTATTTTGTCCTGATCGAAGCTAAAAACTATGCCATCGACGATTTTTTGATTAGACAACTTTACTATCCCTACAGATTGTGGTCAAAAAAAATTGCTAAAAAAGTGATTCCCGTATTGATGACATACTCTAACGACATTTTTAGCTTTTTTATTTATGAATTTAGCAATGATAAAGATTATAACTCTCTCCAACTGATAACACAAAAAAATTATACGATTGCTCCCGAAGAAATACAACGGAGTGATGTCGAGCGGGTATTCAATAATATTAAAGTAATTGAAGAGCCAAAGGTTACATTGCCACAAGCTGATAAATTTGATAGGATAGTAGATTTATTATCATTGTTATTAGAAAGAGATTTAACCACAGATGATATTACTGACAATTATCAATTTAACCGCAGGCAAACTGGCTATTATACTAATGCTGGTGTGTATATTGGACTGATAGAAAAATATAAAAGTTCTATAATAAAAAAACCAATTTTTCGCTTGACAAGTGAAGGAAGGTCAATTTTACATAAAAGACCTAAATTAAAATATCTAGATTTGATTAATAAAATTTTAGAAAAAAAAGTTTTTTATTTAGTATTTGAATTAACCCTTAAACAGGGAGAAATTCCGCCAGAAGATACAATCTGTAAAATAATCTCAGAAAATCGTCCAGATATTAATGATACAACTATAAAAAGGCGTTACTTTACAGTCCAAGGCTGGGTTTCTTGGATTTTGAAGCAAATCCAAGACTAAAATTCGCATAGTGTGATTCTCTGGGTTTTTAATATCTTCAACCTAGTTTTGCCTCCAGGCCATTGCAGAAAGGGACGCGGCAAGACTTGAAAAGGTGCGGAAGCAGACATTTATCTAGAAATAACGGCACTATAATATTTATCACAACTAGAACTCAATAGAAATACTTCAGAAGTTGTCACCGAACTTAGCATTCCGGCATTAAACAGACATCGCCCCATCGATCGGCGAAAAGTTTTCGTTAGAATTATATATGTCAGCCTCAACGGCAAAAATGCCCGATCGCCCGATTGGCAGATTTAGCTCCGGCTGTGCCAAAATTGTCTAACTCGCTCACAAGTGTTACCAGTCAAAGATCGTGCTGTGACACTTTACCCCACCAAGCTCATGCAAGATTTTATTAATAACGTCTCTCGCTACCCGCGCTTTTTCATCACGATATGTCTGGGAATTTTCTTTTTCCTGTTCGAGCGACTCAAACCCCTGCTCGATCGACCGGCAACTGCGATCGCCCTGATTAGTTCGATTGTAGCGACTTTTGTCTTTCTAACTTTTACACTGCGCGCCATGTTAGGCCTGAGTTCGGTTTAAAGCCTGCGCTTGAGCGCAAACATTAACTGCAAATTCAGTTAAAACACTAACTCCCAAAGTAACTGCCAACTCTTGCAGGCGATCGCACACTTGACAATAGTCGCTGCGATAGATTGGAAGAGGAAAAAATTGCGCTAGTTACGGCAGTCCTCCTCAACCAAGGGGCAGGCAAACATTACCGAAGTGCAGGACAAGCCTTTGGGGCCATCAACATTCACTGGGGAAATACTGCACCTCTGTTTCCCCAATGTCCCACTTAATCATTAGGAAGCGGCATCCCCCGCCCCGCTTTCCTCTCCCGTTAACCTGACGGTATCACGAGAGTTTCCAGCGGACAAGACAGATGAAGTTTGAACATATCTATCAATTTTTTCAAGACCCCCCTCCTGTTTATCTAAACAAGGAATTAGCTGTGTGCTACATTCTCTCCGTGTTATTGCGCGGAGATTCCTACGGTACAGAACTGATTGGCCAACTAGAGAGGGAATTCCCCATCTACCGACTTTCGGATACCGTTCTCTACAGCGCTCTGAAATTCCTAGAAGATGAAGCCGTAATCACGGGTTACTGGAAAAAAGTAGAAGGACGCGGCCGCCCCCGCCGGATGTATCAAATCCTCCCTGAGTGGCGGCACCAAGCTCAAGACCTCGCTCGTCTCTGGCACGAGTATATAGGTCAGGGAAACGGCGCGTCAGGGCGTCGGCCCCGCGCCTTAGAAACTGGTCACACAGGTTAGCCGAGTTGGAATCGGATGCCTAAACCCTGGAGATGCTGGCGCTACTTGCAAAGCGATTTGCCTTCCTTGCCTTCGCTTTGCTCGATCGCCCGCCGCACAGCGATTAAAGCAGCTACACTACGTCAGGACTTACGCATTGTCACTTGAGAATTAGCGACGATGGGGAGATATGGGAATTGGGTGATGGAGAGCAAAACACTTTGCTACAAAGCTTTCTGCGAATTTTGATAACAAAGTGTCTGCGTAAGTCCTCGATCGCTTTCGTATGTCAAGTTCTGTAAAGTAATAGTAGAGAATTTCAATTACACAAACTTCTACCGATGGATACTGCTGTTCTTCCTTCAACATTTTTGCTAACGCTACTGCTGGCTGTTGGCTTGTTTTTCTTCATCAAGGCTTCAGTCAAAGAGCGAATCGAACAAGTCAAGCTGGCTTCCGAGAGCGCCCAAGAGTCACTGTTAGCCGACTTACAACAGTATTTTGCCGATAGAGCTTATCGAGTTGCAGCCGTCGATGCCCCCAACTATAAAGTCACGTTTGAGGGTTTTGTGCGGCCGAGTTGGTTTCTAGCTATTTTTCTAACTCTGCTGAGTGCAGGTGGCGCTCTGTGCTTGGGACTGGTTTTGGGAATGCTAGTTCCCCAGCAGGGTCAAATTTTCCTAGCTTTGGTACTGTTGTCCCCGCTGGCGGGGGTATTTTACTGGAAAAAAGCTGGACGCTCTGAGCAAGTCTCGCTCAAACTCGAATCAGTTGCTGAGTCGGGAAGCCAAACCAAGAGCTTTGTTACTGTCCGAGCTCACCGCGATGAACTAGCAGCCATGCAAAAAGCTTTAGATTTAAAACCGCTCGATTAAAAGTTTGACGCGGAGCGTTTTTTGATATGCTAGATGCCGTAGTTAGACTTCGAGCTGACAAACCAATGATTAAAAAGCGGCTCTCTCGTTGGCTGTTTTTTTGATCCACTTGTCCGATCGACAAAACAGTCAAAAAAAAACCATTATCGTGAAAGTGCCAATTGTGGCGATCGCCCTTGGGCTGCGATCACGCCTGTTGCGATGGCTCCTTATACCCTAATTCCTAAGGACTTTTCGCAGAAATTTCAGTTGGCACTCTCCAGACAATGAGAACTGTCGCGCTTTTGTTAAAAGACTTAGAAAAACATTGCTGTCAATGTTTTGAGCTAAACATTTTGAGCTATGCGCGGGCCGCTGACACCACAGGAATTTTTTCTGTGGTAGCTTCCAACATCACCTTTAAGCTGGGAAACAAGAAATGGTTCTCTTCTACGTATTGGGCTCCAAATAAACCTTTTTCAGCCCAGAAGTATCTGTCAGTGGTATGCTCGTTACGCTTGACTAACAGCAAAGCTGGGGGAGCAATGCCTTCTGCATGGATGAACTTGCGAGCCGCTGTTACGGGTTTATCTTCGCCGCTCTCGATGCTATATTGAGGCACACACTCTAAAATTCTGCGTCCTTCTTGTCGGCGGCGACTCTTGCGTTTGCGTCTCCTGGCCAATTTCTTTACCTCCTCTGTGAGCAGACAGTATGAGCAGACAGGTTGTAATGATAGCTACCAAATCCGAGGCCAGTATATCCGTTCTAGCTCAAAAATTCAACTGTTTTTAATATATCGACATAATCTTAACATTCGTGCCGATCGACAAAAGTGTAGCGGTTGTGCTATTGTTGGCCGCAAGTTCCGGCACAAGCCAAGCTTGGGGATCGGTGAAAGCTGCGCCGACGGCGAGGCGGGGCAATAGGGGTTCATGAAAGCCCGATGCCTTCAACATAGCTGCCTTCTATCAAAGGGAAGAAACCTGAAATCTAGAAGTCTCTCATCAGTAATCGGTGGCCGATAATTTGTAATTTACTTAGAATTCCGTTAGATATCTTAATGTGGCGCTCATGTTAATGCCAGCCAGTTCAGAATTTGTCAAACTTTGCCGCTCGCAGGTGGCCATCGCCGTTAGTTTGGGAGCGAAATTCAGCGCGGTATACCTGACACAAGAGTTGGTAGAAGGCAGCGAAGCAAAGTTGGTGCCGATCGCGGTTTACCCAGAAACCTCAGCCGAATCGGAAGAAAATCAGGGGTTGAGGTTGCAATCTTCCGAAAGCTCGACAGTAAAACCAGTACCGCGCCTGCTGGCGCCGCCTGTTCTGCCAGTGGAAGAATCAACGGTAGGGGCGATCGCACCCGAACCGCTTCCGGGTAATGAGCGCAGTTCCCATCAGTGCCAAGGCCCGGAGAATTTGTGGCAGCAGCGGATGCAAATAGTGACGCCTCTGATACACGAGGGAGCTGTAATGGGACTTCTAGTCAGCGGTCGGCAAGACAGGCCTTGGAACGAGCGAGAAGAGGCTCAAATACAACAAATTGCTCGCACCTTAGCCCTAGCCTGCATTTTAGACCAGCGATCGCAGTGGATGCAGCAGGAATTGGGTACGAGTCGGCAAATCCAGGCTCAGGTTTACGACACGATGCACAATTTGCTGCACCAGTTCAAAAGTCCGCTGACAGCGTTGCGAACTTTTGGCAAGCTGTTAGCGCGGCGGCTGGTACCGGAAGACAAAAACCGCAATGTGGCTTTTAGCATTGTCCGAGAGAGCGATCGGCTGCAAGAGTTGCTCGGCCAGTTCGATCGAACTGTTGACACCGGCGAAGCACATCTAAAACTGCGATCGGGGAGCTCAGAAAAAGCCATCTCCAATGTCGAATCAATCCGGCATTCTCCTCTGTCGCTGTCACCTGTGGCCAATTTGGAGGAATCCTGTTTTGTTACAGAAGTCTTAAAACCGCTGTTAACTTCCGCCGAGGCTATCGCATCTGAAAGGAATCTGAAATTGGTAGCTGACATTGCGGCTGATTTGCCGCCAGTCTCAGCGAACGATCGAGCTTTGCGCGAGGTTTTGAGCAATTTAATTGACAATGCTTTGAAATATACCCCTGCCGGCCGCCAAATTTATATTAAAGTAAGGTATAAAGCAGCGGATGGCGATCGGGCAGGATACAGCCAATTGCCTGCCATAGCAGTTGCCGTCAGCGACACAGGTTCCGGCATTCCTCCCCAGGATTTAGAGCATTTATTTGAGCGGCACTACCGGGGAGAAAAAGCGCAGACCGAAATTCCTGGCACAGGATTGGGTTTGGCGATCGCCCGCGATTTAGTCCGCCAAATGCAAGGAGAAATAGAAGTATTTTCCCCACTCAATCCTGAATGGCTACCCTTTACAGAAACTAATTTATTATATCCAACGGATCGTGGCACTACCTTTGTGGTTTGGCTACCAGTGAATAATTAACGAACTCTATTGCTTAGAGACATTTTTTATGAAGCATCTGCCTTTATTCGATAAACTTCCCAAGTTATCAAATTCTTTAAAAGTTTTCAAGAAACACTTTTTTGGTGTACCGCTTTTAGCTTTTTTTAACATTCTGACTATTGGGATTTTGGGCGGGCTGAGCGTATATGCCAAATTCAACAACAAGGGACGCGGACTTGAACGCCTATTTAGCGATCCTTTTAATTTCTGGTTGCCTTACGACGGAATTCTAACCGGAGTTTCCGAAGTTACCGGGTGCCTCTCAGTCGCAATTTGTGCATTTACGTTCGGAGTGTTGCGACAAAAAGAGCCGCAGAGTCGAGCGGCGATATTCTTATTTTTTAGTGCTTTACTCCTGGGAGTCCTTTACCTGGATGACAGGTTTCGGATGACTTTGATTATGTCTCGGTTGGGAATATCTAAGAAATTAATTTATTTGTGTTATGGTAGTGCTGTTTTCCTTTACCTAGTTAAGTTTTTGCGATACATCAAAACCACTCCTTACCTGCCATTAGTTGCAGCATTCATCTTGTTTGCTATCTCGCGGTTGGAGGATATTTTACACAATGAAAATCAAGGACTACACGCGATGTTAGAAGATGGTACTAAATTATTAGCTCTTGTGAATTTAGCCCTGTATTTTTGGTACGTATGTCATCAAGAAATCTGGCGGCATTTACGGCAAAGCGAAGAGCGTTGATCGGCTGGATTAAATTACTATACAAAAAGCCGTTTCTGAATTAGGGTATCACTAAGCAACGCCGACGATCGCATAAAACCAAAATAATTTCTTTGATTTTGATATGGAATTGGAATATCGGCAACTTTGGGAACGGTGAACTAATAATCGATCCAACGGAGTATCTGAGCCTTTGTTCAGATTTAGAGTAGCCAAAGTTTTTTCGTTTGACTGAGTAAAATAATGTCTTCATATTGTATTTTTTCCGTCAAGTCTTTTCCTGTAATTTGTGCTCATAATTTTACTTGAATCAGCACTAAAACTTCGGTCAACTTTCCAGCAATCTGTCACATAAAATAGCACTTCCATTGATTAAGAATAACCCAAAGTGGTTCAAAAGTTTTAGCACTAAATCAACCGTATTGCATCAAGTCCCCACCCATGAAAAAGGGGGGGGACTTGATGCGGGAAAAAATTCTGTCAGAATTCCGATTAATGAGGAATTAGCAATTACCCTATTCTCCTGCAACTGAAAACCGATATACGATCAATTCAGCCAGATAAGTTTTCTAGGCATTCGCTACGGTGGCGAGCTTAGTGGATTTACAGATTGTCGGCAGATCAATAATAAACTGGGTTCCCTGCTCAGGCGTAGAAATACACTCTAATTGACCGCAGTGTTTTTCTATCAGAATTTTTCTGCTGATGGACAATCCCATGCCTGTACCTTTTCCTATGGGCTTAGTAGTAAAAAAGGGAGTGAAAAGTTTAGCACGAACTTTCTCTGTCATGCCCACACCATTATCAGAAATTGTTACCAGGATGTGGGAAGCTGAGCTAATGTTGTCATGCGAATTGCCGGGTACCACTTCAGTACGAATCAAAATCTGGGGTTTAAAAACTGCACCATCTTCTCTACTTACCCGCTCTTCTAAAGCATCTATAGCATTCGCTAAAAGGTTCATAAACACCTGATTGAGCTGACCGGCATAACAGTTCACAAGCGGCAATGCACCATAGTCTTTTATCACATTAATAGCAGGCCGATCAGACTTAGCCTTTAGTCTGTGCTGTAAGATCAGCAAAGTGCTATTAATGCCTTCGTGGATATCTACTGATTTAATTTCAGTTTCATCCAACCGCGAAAAATTGCGTAGAGAGTGAACAATATTGCGAATGCGTTCGATCCCTAACTGCATGGAAGAAAGCAATTTTGGTAAATCATCTATGATAAATGGTAACTCTGCATCTTCTATTTCATGAACAATTTCTGCTTCTGGTTGCGGGTAATACCGTTGGTAAAGATTCAACATATTAATGAGTTCTTTAATATAGTCGTTGGCGTGGGAGAGATTGCCGTAAATAAAGTTAACCGGATTGTTGATTTCATGAGCGACACCTGCAACTAATTGACCGAGACTAGACATTTTTTCACTTTGAACTAACTGGAGTTGTGTTTCTTGCAGTTCTTTGACAAAATGTTCTAAGGCAATAGATTTTTGGTATTCTTTTTCTTGACTGATACGGAGTGCTTTCTCTACTTGTTTGCGACGCTCTATTTCCGACTGCAAATTCTGACTTAGAGAAAAACTTCTCAAAGCTGTTAGCATCGTAGTGTATAGCTTTGATGTCGTTAATTCAGTTTTAGTTTTATAGTCATTAATATCGTAATTGATAATAATGTTTTTTTCAGGTACTTGTCCGGGTTGACCCGTGCGTAAAATAATTCGCACTAACTGATTGCCTAAAACTTCTCGGACATATTTAACAAAGTTTAAGCCAGCATCATCTGTTTCCATAATTACATCAAGTAAGATGATGGCAACATCAGGATTTTCTTGGATTAGCTGTTTAGCTTCCCGAGCGGAGTAAGCATTAATGAAGGTTAAAGATTTATTTTCAAAGACAAACTTCCTTAGTGAAATTTCGGTAGCTGTGTGAACTTGAGCCTCATCATCTACAACTAAAACTTTCCAACTTTCAGTCAGCTTTTCTTTTATAGTTTCATCTGCAAAAAAAATTTCATCATTGGAGTCGATTGCTTCGGCAAAGAATACTGTTTCTGCAGATGATTTAGTTGACAAATCGTCAAAATCACTTTTCATTGCTGTACACCTTTATTTTTTACTAATGTTTAGATTTGAAGTTAGAAAACCTGTTAAGAAAAAGGCACACGAGAGAAGAGTTACACAGCAACCTTTTCAGTCATCCTTATTTTATTTTTAATGAGGTGGACTTACTTAGTTATCTTTGCCAGGAAATCGGAATTGGAACTCTACATTTGTGAATCTATTTGCATGGGTAATTTAATAATAAACTTGGTTCCTCTTCCCAACTCACTTAGACATTCAATTTCACCTTTGAGTTTTTGAGTGACTAAATTGTAAACAATATGTAACCCTAACCCACTGCCACCTTGACCGCGCTTAGTGGTAAAGAATGGCTCAAAAATTTTACTTAAGTTTTCTGGGGGAATACCTTTACCTCGATCGGCGTATTCAAACCTTAGCCGATTACCTTCTTGCTCCCAAGCAAAGAGTAGTTCCCCAGAAATCCCTGGTTCGTAGGCATGAATCAGAGAATTGATCAGCAAGTTTGTCACAACTTGGGACAAGGCTCCTGGATAAGAATCGATAGCAATTTTGCTATCTCCCTTAATTTTAAGCGAATGTTGGCTATTTTTCAACTTGGGTTTTAATTGTAATAAAATTTCATCAAGATAAGGTCTGATCTGGAAAGTACGCCGTTCTTCGCTAGAGCGATCGACTGCTACTTGCTTAAAGCTTTGAATCAAGGCTGCCGCTCGATCTAGGTTAATTAGAAGTGCCTTACTGCTTTGGGTAGCAATATCGACAAATTCTTCTAAATCCGAGCGCTTCATTTTGCCACTTTTATAAATAGATGCAAATTCGGTGGTATTTTCTGCTAAAGCTGAAGCAACAGTGACACCCACTCCGATGGGAGTATTAATTTCATGAGCAACACCAGCAACTAATCCTCCCAGAGATGCCATTTTTTCAGATTCGACTAGCTGAGTTTGGGTGGCTTTTAAAGCCTCTAGGGTGTTCGATAATTGTTGAGTACGATCGCTCACTAATTGCTCTAAGTTTTGATTAAACTCCTGTAAATTTTTGTAAAGTTGAGCATTCTCAATAGAAATAGCAATTTGGGCAGATAACAGTTTTAACAATTCTAGGCGATCGGTAGTAAAAGCGCCTTCAATCAGGTTATTTTCCAAATAAAGAAGGCCAGTCAGCTTACCTTGGTGCAGCAGAGGAGTACAAAGAATAGACTTCGGTTGAGTGGCTGCAATATAAGGATCGCGGGTAAATTGTCCTTCAAGAGCGGCATTATTTAACACCACATTTTCCTGAGTGCGAATCACATAATTGGCGATCGCACAAGCCAGCAAAGGAGTGGTCCCAGAAGCTGCTGTGGGATTGAGAGGAAGCGATCGCAGCACGCTAACTTCATCCTCCTTCACCGAACCTTCCGCCTCAATCGCCCAGTTTCCCCCTTTTTCTAAAATCAAAAAACCTTTTTGGGCTCCCGCATTCTCGATCGCAATTTTCATCAATCTTTCCAGCAACCTACTCAAAACAATTTCACCCGAAATCGCTTGCGAAGCTTTCATCACAGTAGTTAAATCTAAAGTCTCCCCCAAATTACTGCTAGTAGTCGCCGTCGTAGTTCGGTTAACTTTAGTTTGAGTAGTCGTCTTCCCTGAAGTTCTCGCGATTAATTGAGGATATTTTTCCTCCAAACTCTCAACTTTACGTTTAGCACCCCAGTATTGGTAGCCATAGTGAGCTTTAGTCAAATAGATTTGGGCAAATTCTTCTTTATCCTTCCCCAACCAAAATTTAGCAGCCAGCTCCGCCGCCAGCGCTTCATTCTGAATAAAATCATCCTCTCTAGCCTGAGCTATCGCGCGATCGTACAAATCCATCGCCTCCAAATCTCGACCTGAAATCCTCGCCATTTCTGCCGCCACTAGCGAGAATTTATGTGCGAAACTTTCCCAGCAGTTATCCGCCCAAATTTTAATTTGTTTCTGATTAGCTTCTAATTGCTCCCAATAATCTTTTCGCTGCGATTCAGAAACCTCTGAATACAGAGCCGTTAAGATCAGACAACGGTAAAAATGATGGTGAGCGCTTGAAATATGACCCATCAAATAATCGAGCAGTTCAGCAGCGCGCTCCGATGCTTCTAGCGCCTCACTATACAGTCCGTAAAGATATAAATTCTGCGCTTTTAAAACATAAAACTCGCACAGTGCCGCCATACTTTTACGGCTGTGAAAATTTTCTAAATGCTGTTTTTCGCTAACATCATCCTCTTCGCCCATCAAATTTAAAATTGCTGACTTATTAGCAATAATTATATCAATCGCCCATAAATTTTTAGTTTGCTCGCAAAAATGGAGCGACTTGGCAATATCTTCCAAGAGATTATTCAAATTCATACCTTGGAAGAAATAGGTAATAGTTTGAAACATCCGGTTATAACCCGTCCATTGCAAATTGCCCGATTGCAAGCCAAATTTATAACCTTCATTATTAATTTCCGCCGTAGTTTTGAGCGGTCTCACCCAGCAGTTTAAGTAATTGGCAAAGATCACACTATCTTGGCAGTTTTGAGACAAGTTATTGGAATTTTCGCTGAGAGTCAGAGCGAGTCTGCCAAACTCATAAGCCGATTGGTAATCCCCTAAAATTGAATTTAGGATAATTCCATAACACGAATAGCAGTAAGACCCTCCCGCTACAAAACCGTACTTAAGAGAAAGGTTGATCGCTTTGATTACAGTCAACTTCCACAACTCTTGAGATGAAAAGAACGTTAGCGGCCCCATATTGCCCAATAATTTCATTGCCATTTGTTGAGCCGGATCTTTCATCTTTTCTGCATTAACTAAGGAAGCAATTTCTTGGTTTGCCAAATTGGCTTGAGCTGCCGCCATTTCCGCATTTACCGCTTCGCTTAAATTATCTTCAGCCAAGTCAATGCCCAGCAATTTAAGGGCTTTTAATCCAGATTGAACTGCTGATTCATATTTACTTAACAGAGTGTACTGCACGATCAAAATGTTGTAAATTTCCGCTTGTTCTAGCTCAGATTTTGCCCGGGCAAATGCCAGTTCTATTAAAGCTTCTGATTCTTCAAAATTGCCGTTTAAATATTCGGCCTCTGCCAGCTCCTTATGAAAGGTAAAAGCTAGTTCGTAGGATTCTTGCCAAATATCGCCCGGTAAAATTTCTCGACCGATTTTTAAGTAGTCTCTGGCAGCAGCATAAGCCGTTGCATCTTTGGCTTTGCGAGCGGCTGTTAAATTTAAAATAGCTAGTTCAGTTTTCTCGTTATCATCAATGATTAAAATCCGACCCGAATTCAAATGATCGACTATTTCAAAAATTCTTTCGGCTCGTCGCTCCGGAGCAATATTTGCCAGTAACAGGCGACCAATTTGTAGGTGAATTGCGGTTTGCAACTTTGAGTCAATCAAAGCGTAACCTGACTGCTGCACGCGGTCATGCAAAAACTTATAATTAGTAATTACCAAGTCGGAATTAATGATTTCTGATTCGGTAGCACCTAACTCAGAAGTAGTTAGAATCAATCCTTCTTGGATGGCTGGCAATAGTTCTTGAAACGTGGCTCCCCAAGATTTCTCATTAATAATTGAGAGAGTTTTTAAGTCAAAACTATTACCGACGCAAGCAGCCAAGCGCAAAACTTGCTGAGTTGATTCTGGCAGTTTTTTCAATTTACCAATCATCAATTCAATGACGTTATCAGTAATACCTACTGATTCAATTTCTGAAATATTCCAATCCCAGTTTCTTTGTTGGAAGTTAAATCTCAGCAGGCTTTCTTGATAAAGAGTTTTGAGAAACTGATTGACAAAAAAAGGATTACCTTGAGTTTTATTGAGCACTAACTCTGCTAAGGGGAGCGCTGATTCTGTGTCTTTACGAACGGTATCAGCAATTAAGTTACTTATCTGCTGAAGGTGTAAAGGAGCTAAAGTAATTCGCTCGATTCTTGCCCCTTGATTTGGCAGCTCATCCAAGGTCATTATTAAAGGATGAGATGGGTTAACTTCGTTGTCTCGATAAGCACCAATTAGAAATAGATATTGCGTTTGCTCATCTGCCATCATTACTTGTAGCAATTTCAATGTAGCGGCATCAGCCCATTGTAAATCGTCGAGAAAGATGACTAAGGGATAGTCAACTGAACAAAACACGCGGATGAATTTTTGAAATACTAAATTAAACCGGTTTTGTGCTTCTGTAGCGCTTAATTCTTGTACGGCCGGCTGTTTGCCAATGATTAATTCTATTTCAGGAATGACATCGACAATTATTTGACTATTAGTGCCAATAGCTGCTAAAAGTTTTGATTTCCAGGTATTGAGTTGATTTTCGCTTTCTGTTAAGAGTTGCTTGACTAATGATTGAAATGCTTTAACAACTGCCGCGTAAGGGATGTTTCGTTGAAATTGGTCGAATTTTCCGGCAATAAAATAACCTCTGGCTTTAGTAATTGGTTTATAGACTTCTTGTACTAGGGCGGATTTTCCAATGCCCGAGTAACCGGATACTAGCATCATTTCGGTGCTGCCTCTGCTGACTCGCTCAAAGGCTGCTAATAATGTTTCAACTTCTGTTTCTCTGCCGTAGAGTTTTT
>NZ_JAUBQU010000040.1:0-50497 GCF_036701435.1 Microcoleus sp. Pol12A5 | reverse complement strand
ATCCTTTTAGCAAGTCACGACCTCGATTTCATCTACCGCTGGGCTGATTGGGTGTTTGTAATGGATCGAGGACAACTGATTTTAGAAGGAACACCGGGAACCGTTTTTGCTCAGCGGGATGTGTTGGAACAATTGCAGCTTGGTGTACCGCTGGCGATCGAGCTTATGGAGCAAATCAGAGGGATGTTTCCAACAGACGATCGCTCAAAAATGCCCACTTTCGAGCAATGGCAACAACAAATTTTACAAGCACGTCGGCTGCTTTAACGAGACTTAGACAATTGATAATTGGCGTTGCTGATTCACGGTATGAATCACCTTTGATCGAAAGTTACAAAACTCACCCTCAAGCAGGTTTATAGCAATTGCAAAATCTTGAATTCATACTTTTATCCACCAACGCCCCCCGTGGGGAAGTTCAAATTACACATTACCAATCATCAAAAATTGATTTAGGAAAAAGGCGAGCGCCCCACTGCCGATCGGCACAGTCAGATTGTCAATTCCCAGCTTGGAAACCGACTCCAAAGTAGCAGCAACTAAAGCTACAACAGCAGACACAGCCCAAGTTTGCCAAACTGCGCCTTGAACCGCCAGCAACATCAAACTGCTAACAGCAAAACTCACCAAATACATAGTTGCAGAACCTTCCCAACTTTTCTGCATTCCCCAAACTCGATAAATATGTTTGCCGTATTTCTGGCCGATGACAGCAGCCAATCCGTCGCCCCAAGTCATTACTAAAATGCCCAAAGCAGCGTATTCCTGATGTTGCAGCGGCCAAAACCAAGCCACGAGAACGCTGATACTAACAGCATAGAAAAAAGTCCCCAAACTCTTCCGGTTGATACTGTTAAGACTGGGTAAAATCGGAACTTGGTAAGAAATTAGGGCGATCGCACCTGCTAAAATTCCCGCCGAAATCCCCACCCAACCGGGTATTTCCAGCCACCACGCCAGCAAAATCACATTTCCAGTACCGATGTGTACCACCTTCCGCGATACTTCAGGATCGACAGAAGTAAAGCGATTTAACCCTTCAGCTACCAGTAAAATCAAACCCAACCAGACTCCCACGAGGGAAATTTGCAACCACACAGTCGGAATTTCAGAAAATATAGACACGATATTTAGGAAAAACTTATTTACATCAGGCACTGTTTACTACTTTAGTGGAAAGCGCGATCGCTCTGTTCGGTGTTGGGAAGATTTTCAACCGTCGCTACGGTATAATTTACTCGCTCTCCTGTGGTCGGTTTTGGAGACAAGGTGAGTTAGTCTAATAAAATTATTCGTTTGAAGTTTTGAGAGGCTCAGAGAATCTGATTACTATGCAGTATGTCTTAATTATTCATGAAGTAGAAAATTATGAAGCTTGGAAACAGGTATTCGATCGTGCTGAAAGCATCCGAAAAGAAGCTGGCGAGCGCTCCTATCAGGTCTTGAAGTATGACAACGATCCGAACAAAATTGTTCATTTCTCCGCGTGGACATCAATCGCAGATGCTAGGGCGTTTTTTGAGTCGCCTAGACTGGTTAAAATTAGAGAAGAAGCCGGAGTTAAAGCTCCTGAGTTTATTTATCTAGACCAATTAGAGTCAGGAGTATTGTGAAAGACCTATTTGTATAATGTAAGTTGTTCAAACTATGTGATTGTGTTTTGAGTATGTACGACGGTAGCTACTACCAGCTAATGGCTGAGTACAATTGCTGGATGAATCAAAATCTATATTCGGTCTGCTCGGCAATTCCTGATGAACAGCGCAAACAGGATATGGGTGCCTTTTTTAAGTCGATTCATGGCACTTTGAATCACTTACTGTATGGTGACAAAGCATGGATGGGGCGTTTCACTCTTCACCCATTTTCTGTTACCGCTATCGGTCAAGAACTTTATGCTGACTTTGAGGTTTTGAGAGCAGAACGGGAGACAACGGATCGGCAAATTATAGAATGGTCTACACACCTTAATTCTGACTGGTTGAGTCAACCGTTTGAGTACACCAGCAATGTAGATGGTAAATGCCGCGTCCTACCGACTTGGGTTCTGGTGACACATATGTTCAATCATCAAACTCACCATAGAGGGCAAATTACCACACTACTCAAACAACTTGGCTACGACCCAGGCGTTACAGATATTCCGTGGCTACCCGCTATATCAATCGGATAATTTCTGCTTGTAAAGCGACACGCCAGAAGACTCGGCGGTTAAAACCTCGTCTACACTTACCTCTCGTCCCAGCAGAGGGGGACTGAAGAAAATCAAGAATTTAAACCTGTTTCGGTGGGTTTTGTCTGTATAAACGTGATTTTAACCCCCGACTTTTCAACCCTTGCTTTGTGAGTTTTGTGTGTATAGACGCGGTTTCAACCGCCGCGTATTCTGTAGAAATCCTACGCCTTCACAACTCCCCTTTTACCAACTCCCGCACCGCAGCAAAAGCCCTCCTCCGCCACTCGACGGGCAGCAGCGACAATCCCAAACCCGCCCACATTTTCGCCTCAGAAACAGACTTTCCAGCCCGTACCATCAGGCGCCCTTTTTCAGTTTCGCCCACCTCAATCAGCCGCAAACCTAGCGCTAATTGAGTTTCGGCAATCCTTTTGAGCCTGACTGTTTCCAACTTCTCGGAATCAAACTCGTAGCCGATCAAATAGCGTAATTTATCGCTTAAATACGGAATTGCCCGATCGACTCCTTGCTGTCCTGCATGAACTCGATACTCCATCAACAGCTCCGGCAAGTAGTAGCATTTTTTGCCCGCAATCGCAAGTCTCACAAACAAATCGTTATCTTCGCAATTTTGCAAATTCGGCCGCAGAAATCCTACTTCTTCTAGGGCGCGGCGGCGAAACAAAGTTGCCCCTATTTGCAAACTTTGTCTCAGAAAAACTGTGGAGAGCAAATCTTCAATAATTCCCGCCGACAACTCGGTGCGGCCCCACCGCTGCGAATTGAGTTTCGTCTGGTTTTCGTCAATATAATTGTTAATGTCGATCACCCAGTGATCGGTACTGACAAAATCGATTCTGGGGTCTTTATCTAAAATAGCAGATGTGCGCTCTAGAAATTGCGCGCTCAGGCGATCGTCATCGTCAAACTTGATAAAATATTCGCCCCTTGCTGCCGCAAAGCCCGATCGCATATTATTACTCTTGCCGATATTCTGCGGGTGGCGGATGTAGCGTATCCCGCGATCGACAAATTCCGACATCAACAGAGGAGTGCTGTCAGTAGAACCGTCATCACAGATAATTAATTCAAAATCTGTATAAGTTTGATCTAGCACGCTGGCGATCGCACAAGCCAGGAGATGCACTCGATTGCAAGTAGGAATGCAAACGCTAATTTTCGGCACTAACTTAGACAATTTGAGATTTGAGATTTAAGATTGCAAAAAAATCCTGAAACCATTGATTTTCTTCCTTATTCCTTCTTCCTAAATTTTCTTCCTTCTTCCTTCTTCCTGACATCGGTTACATCCGTTACATCCCGTACATTGCTCGTTGCCTAACTTTCTTCTTCCTTCACTCCACAGTTAATTTTAAGTCAAACGAGCCGTACATTCGAGAATTAACTTTTGATTCACCAAAGCAAAAGGCTGAATTTCCAAAGCGCGACGAAAAGCTTGAATAGCATTTATGTATTCTCCCAAGGCAGCGTAGCACAAACCTAGACCGTGCAACGCCCCAAAATGCACCGGGTTCAGTTTGAGGACGATTTGGCAGTCGTCGATCGACTTTTTATAATTTCCTTGGGTATAGTGAAGTACGGCGCGTCGGTTCCAAGCTTCCGCAAAATCCGGCGCTTCCGCAATCAGTTTCGTCAGCAAATCCAAAGCGTGGTGAACATCGCCTGCATCTAACGAAACTTGCGATCGCCTGAGAATTTGCATCCCATAGTCACCCTTCTGGTTAAACCAAGTGCGCCAGAGTTCTGTAGTTGCCCGATCGCGCACGCTTTCGTCAGACTTTTTCAAGTCTTCGAGCAACGCCTTAACAGATAATTCGTCCATAGGTGCGAAGATTGTTAAAAAGATTTTATCAATCAATCTTATCGCGCAATCGGCAACTTTATTTATCCCACATCCCATGAAGATTTTGATGCTTTCCTCGACTTTTCCTTATCCGCCAAGTCGCGGAGGAACTCAGGTAAGGACGTTTAATTTATTGCAATACTTGAGCCGGCGGCATGATGTAATTCTCGGCACTGTACGATCGCCCGATGTCACCGATGCACAAATCGACACATTGCGCCAGCAAGTTGGAGAATTGGCAGTTTTTCCCCATCCGCAGACACCCCCCCAACCCCCCCTTGCTAAGGGGGGGCTAAGACTCCACCAGGAGACTGAGGAAAGATTTTTACCTCCCCCCCTTAATAAGGGGGGGACTGAGGGGGGGTTCTCTAAAATAATAGGAAAATTCCACAGATTCGGTCGATTTTTGTTGTCCGGGACGCCTCCGAACGTACTCTCCAGCTACTCCCAAGCAATGCAGAATTGGGCAGACGAATTGGTAACAGCAGGCAAATGCGATGCTGTCACCTGCGAGCACAGCGTTAATGAGATTTACGTGCGTCCAGAATGGCGGCAAAAACTGCTGACAGTGGCAAACATTCACAGTTCCGTTTGGGGAACTTGCAGGGAAATGTTAGCAACCGGCACCTCGGAAAAACCCCTGCGCGATCGACTAAATTTACCGCTACTTGCCCGCTACGAAAAACGCTACTGTTCCAAATTCTCCCGCATTGTTGCGACCACATCCACAGACAGAGAGCAACTCCTAGAATTAATGTTGTCTCCGGTTCAGGTGCGAGGAAAACAAGATTTTTTTGTACCTTCCGTAGATGTAATTCCTAACGGCGTAGATTTAACTCAATTTCCGTACCGATCGATCGATCCGGGAGGACACACCTTAATTTTTGCAGGCGCAATGAACAATTTGCCCAATATTGACGCGGCGCGGTTTCTCAGTTTGCAAATACTGCCGCCTTTGCAGCAGCGCTATCCCGATGCTACCCTCACCTTAGTAGGGGCATCGCCAGTCCCGGAAGTGCTCGCCTTGGGGGAACTTCCCGGAATTCAAGTAGTAGGTCGGGTGCAAAGGGTGGCAGAATATTTGCATCAAGCTGCTGTTTGTGTGGTGCCGATGCGGATAGGTTTTGGGATTAAAAATAAAACTTTGGAGGCGATGGCTGCGGGAACCCCCGTGGTTGCCAGCGATCGAGGTTTGGAGGGTTTAGCCGTCGATGGCGGCCCACAACCGAGAAGGGCCTTGCGGGCGAACAAAGTTCAGGAGTACGTTGAGGCGATCGCCAGTTTGTTTGAAAATCAGCAGCTAAGACAGGAGCTCTCTGTCAACGCTCGATCGCTCGTTGAAAGCCAATACACTTGGGATATCATAGGTCGGCAGTACGATCGGCTATTGCAGTTTTAAACTCTAAATTCTAAAATCTAAATTCTAAAATGGGACGATGGAACACAAAATTAACCCCTCAAAAAATCGAGCCTTACCCCCAGAAAATCGAAAAGTTGCTCCTCCTCCGACAAGACGCCGGCGCCAAACCCGACGCCCCAAAAATCTTCAAGAGTCCCAGCTTCCAATACCTACTCCCCGAACTCGCGCCAGATATCCCTGGAAAAGACTGATAACTAATTTGACAGCCCTCAGCGTCTTGGCTGG
Source organism: Microcoleus sp. Pol12A5 (assembly GCF_036701435.1). NCBI lineage: Bacteria > Bacillati > Cyanobacteriota > Cyanophyceae > Oscillatoriales > Microcoleaceae > Microcoleus > Microcoleus sp. Pol12A5. The sequence goes on along the minus strand of NZ_JAUBQU010000040.1, from coordinate 44,812 downwards.
CTGTGCAGCTTTGATGGGAGGCGGCGCTTGGCTGAGTTATCAGCTAATTGTCGATCCCAATGGCAACAAGTTGGTCTCTCAGTTTGTGCCGGAATGGTCGCGCCTGCCTACAGGTAGCAGAGATTCGATCCAAACTCTCGATCAAATCAAAGGCAGCATCCGCAAATTGGGATTTGTAACCGGAGAACCTCTGCCGCTTCCCGTCGATCGATCCAGCGATAATTCTATTTCCGATTTGCTATTGCCGGTGATGGTAGAAAGAACTGTTAAGGCTTCTACTGTTTGCAAAAATCCTTGCCGTCAAATAGTCGAACTTCGCGTGTACAAGCGGGTGCAGCTTCCCGATCGCAGTTCCGATAAAGAGCAGTATTTTCAGTTAGCAAGTTCTGTGAACGTAGAAGGCCCGGCGGAATCTTTTGTCATTACTTCTTTAGCTGACTCTACATCTGACAATCAAGCCTCGAATCAGTCCCTACCCCTAACAGAACTGCGCCGCTTTGACGGAAAGCCCCCCGCCTCGGGCATTTGGTTTAATGTCAGCGGTCAACTAAAGCGGGGCGACAGGAAAATTCCCTACGGACAAGTCGTTCGCTACAACCCCAGCCAAAATCATTTAATGCCGCTGTTGGAGTGGGCGAGTGCGGCCGGACAACCGCCGAATTGGCAGCAAATTGTTAAAGGGGAAAACCCGCAGTTGGCGATCGACCAAACAGTTGGTTTAGAGCCGCAATTTACCCTTTATCAAATTGGGCCGCGCAAATTTTTGCCGAACCCCGTTCAGTTAACGGCGATTTCTTTAGAAGAAATTGCTTTCAATGACGAGACTTACAAAAATGGGCTGCGACTGGCGAAAAGCGGGCTGTGGTCTCCAGCATTAAATGTCATGCGTTTGGCGAAGGGGAAAGCTGGCAAAAATTGGCCCGCAGTCGCGCAAGCTCAGCTAGAAACGATCGAATTTCACGCTAAAATTACTCGGGCTCAGGCGATCGCATCTTGGGCCAGTCCCAGTCAACAAGTTCTCGCAGAATTGATCGACGGCCGTTGGGCCGAAGCTTTGCAAGTATTTGAAGCCGATCCGAGCAACAGTAACGAAATAGCCACAACCCTCAAAAATGACAGCGGGCGGATCTGGAACCGCATAGACGCCGCCTTGAGAGTGAATGCCGCTGACGCCGATGTCAAGGCTTGGGGTGCTCTGATTGTAGCTTCTCAAGACGGAGCTCGCGAGGCGATGAATTGGCTCGACCAGCAATCAGATACTGACAGCGAAACAAGAAGTCGAATTCGGAATTTGGTCAACAAACTTCAGGAAGCAGTTTCTCAGGCTGAAAGTTTAGAAGCCCACAAAAGTCAAATTATGGGTTCTGCTACTTTAATTAACAGTGTCAATCCCGCTGAGTGGCTGGAACCCGAACCGAACAACGAGTTAAAATTGGCGGGAGAACAAGTTTGGTATCAGGTGCAAGTAGCGAGTTTTTACGATGGTAGCCGCTGGGTTAATTCGCCTTTTTCAGATGTAGAAGTGCGCTCTTTTCCTGCTACTCAAGTTAAGTGGCTCTGGGGGCGGCTGGGATTACTGGCTGACCCCAAAATTAAGATTGAGGTAGCGATGGCTAACGGTCAACAAAGAGTTGCTGTGGGAACGGTGAAAGCAGTGCAGATTCAAGACGGAAGTCTGCGCTTGCTGGCGGCGGTTGACAAGCGATCGTAATCTGGCAGAAAGCATTCGGCAGATAGAACAGTCCCGGAGGCACTCTTGACACAAAGAAACCGGGGTTTTTTACCATTTCTGCCGATTGCAACAGAAGTATTTTCGTAAAAAAACCCGGTTTCCTGGCACCCATGCGTCCAAAACTAGGAAAAAGGAAAATGCTTTCTTCTCCCCCTCTCGCAACTCATCGAGAAGCCCAATCTCAAAACTCTTCCCCTTGCCCCTTATCGCTCTTGAACAACAATGCAGACAAAAATTTTGTTAATCTAATTAACACAAGTTGCACACAAAAAATCCATAACTCTCAAATCGCGCCCTTTTTAGAGAGTGCTGCAATCATCTGGCGTTTGACTGCTTTAGCCCAAAGCTCAAACTCCAAACTGTTGATATTGTTAATTTTCACTTCCTCAACAGGCTGATCGGGGGCTTCCTTCTGTGCTGTAGTCTCCATTGTTTTTTCCTCGTACAAAAATTGTTAGTAGTCGATCGCAAACGGTTAACGTCTTACATCTATTTTATGAATTAATTCCTGCGATTAATTACACTAAAGGCAGAGATTTTAACCATAAAATGCAGTAAATACATTGAGACAATGCAATTTACGAATATAATGTAAGAAAATTCTACAACCATTGCTGTATATAGGCTTTGGCTGATATTAAAATCTTACAATTTACATTGTTTGGCACTATCAAACCAATAGTTATGTTAGTAAACTTATTTTTAAATGAATGTATTGACATATACAGCCCAAAATCATTTTGTTAAATTCACATAGTGCCGTAAAGCCGATCGCCTGCATCTCCCAGTCCGGGTACAATATAGCCGTGTTCGTCCAAACACTCATCAACTGCAGCCGTATAAATCTGCACGTCAGGGTGTTGTTCGTGAAAGTGCTTAAGTCCCTCCGGTGCCGCCAGCAAGCACAAAAATTTAATAGACTTCGGATTAACTTCTTTAAGCCTATCCACTGCCGCGACTGCTGAATTACCAGTAGCCAACATCGGATCGACAATTAAAACATCTCGCTGTTCGATATCCTGGGGAACTTTGAAATAATATTCGATCGCCATCCGAGTTGTCGGATCGCGGTACAAACCAATATGTCCTACTCTCGCAGAGGGAATCAGCTCTAAAATACTATCCAACAGTCCTTGACCTGCGCGCATAATCGAAATAATAACAATTTTCTTTTCTGCAGCCAGCACCGGTGCATTCATTTTGGCGATCGGCGTTTCTATTAGTTCGTATTTTAGTGGCAAATCTCGCGTCACTTCATAGGCTAGCAGCATCCCAATCTCTTTCAGCAATTGGCGAAATTTCGCCGTACTCGTTTTAGTTTGCCGCATGAGAGTTAACTTGTGCTGTATCAAAGGATGGTCAATGACAGTAACTTTAGCACTCATTTTTTTGAATAATTAATTTGCTTTATTCTAACTTATCAGCCATCAACGCTTTCTTGACGCAAAAAAATAGGTTTCTGTAGCCCCTTCCTTCGGGACTACTTATATCAAACCCGTATTGCAAACACGAATACTGCGCCAATAAATTTTGCTCCTAGACTTGCCTTTCATCTGCACACCGCGACACTAAATAATGCGAGGTTTAAAAATCACAATAAATTAATTTTCTCGCTTCCTGTTCTTCCCGCGCTCTTCATGAGAACGCATATCCCGCTCCAAAAGCCTCCCGACCGGTCTAGCTGTCTGGCACTTCGTCCAAGCCCACTAAAAAATATCCGGATTCAAGCACTGGAATCTTCCGGAACTTTCATCAACAGATACGAATCTTAAGAAGTATCAGCAGAAAATATTTTTTTCGATTAATTCACTAATCGAAAAAACCTGAATAGGAACAGCACATGAGGTCATAAGCTTGGCTTAACTGGCTTTTCATCTTTCCACATGAAAGTGACCATATCCAAGTGTAAAAAACCTTACCTAAATTCAGTTCCAATTTTTTAGGGTGCTCCTAACACACAAGTGAACTATTAAGGAGAACATCCATGAAGTTTGTAAAACTATTGCTAGCTACGGCATTAATGACTGCTTCTATCAGCCCCGCCTTGGCTAATCCGGCAGTTCAAATTTTAGGTGCAAGCTACGGCGGTAGCGGTTGCCCAGATCGCTCCGCCAGCGTCAGCGTCAGCCCCGACGGTCAAGAACTCACCATCCTATTTGATAAGTTTGCAGCCCTGGGAAATGTCTCAACAGAAAGCAGAAAAAGCTGCAATCTGAGCATTCCTATCAAAGTACCCCAAGGCTACCAAATTTCTATCTACGATGCCGATTATCGCGGCTACGTTGCACCCAAAACCACAGGCAACCTACGAGCAGAATACTTTTTCGCTGGAACCCGCGGCCCCATTTTTAATCGGAATCTCAGCGGTGAAACTAACTACAATGTTCGAGATAGCTTAGCCACTGTAGCGAATGTTTGGTCTCGCTGTGGTGACAGTGTAAATATGAGAGTAAATGCTGCAATGACAGCCCGCGGTGCCGGCATGGCCACCGTTGACTCCTTCGATTTGGCTCATCGCGGTTTAGTTTATCACGTCAAATATCGCACTTGTCGCTAAGCAGCTTGTTGGGAGTGTAGTGTGAGGTATAGTTTTCAGGTTTGAATTTTGAATTTTAAGTTGGAAGAGGGGATAATTTTCTCTCTTCCTTCTTGCTTCTAAAACACAGTGCCGTCACTTTGAATCTGAATTGGGGGCAGTCCACCAGCCCTCAATTCGGCGGCAATCTTCCGCCCCGCCGCCCAAGTTCCTCCTTGCAAAATCTTCACCAGCGGCAATTGTTCCGCACTCAAATGCAGCTTTTCTCGAATAGCTGCAGCAATTTTATCTAAAAGATTGACAGTGAGCGATCGCCATTCTACTATAACTTCCGAACCTGGCAAGTAACTCTGCTCAAAAATAGCCGAATCTTTTGCCTGCAGCAGCCCGATATCCAAACACAAACCGCCGTTGCGGTACTCCGGCAATCCCGTTAACTCATCCAATCCGGCGACTTCTAAACCAAGTTCTTGCAGCGGTTCCAACAGCGAATAAGCCAACCACTGCGAGAGTTTGTGAAACGGCACGAATTCATCTCCCAGATTTTCTCCTGTTAAAGCCGGATGCCGCCAAACATCGCCTAAATTAACGCCACCAATTGCATATCTTCCCGGCCAAATTTCCCCAAAACCTGTCAAAACAGCGCTCAATACGATCGCAGCATTCACAGTGTTGACTCCAGAAACCTGACTGTCGAGCAAGTATTTTGCTAAATTGCCTGGACGCGGGTTTTCGGTGCCAAATAATAATGGATGCTGGCAAATCGCATTTCCCAAACGCTGCAATAATTCTAATCTGCCTGTTAAACCAACTAGCGGATTGTCTCTACTTACCTGAAATCCCGCAGCTAAGGTTTCTAGTTTTAATTGAGAAAGTCCGCGATAATTAGCTTGCCAAGGAAAAGCGGGATTGCTGGAAAAAACACCTTGACAAAACATCCGCAAGCTGGCTATTGCTAACCCTTCAGAACGGCGGTAAACCTGCCCGGTTTCTGGTTCGCAATACTGCCAATCTGCACCAGCACCGGCATCAAGCAAAACGCTGATAATTGCTAAATCAAATTTGATCTTAGCTTTTTCAACTGGTGCAAATTCTGCTAAAGCTGCATCCAATTCGGCGAGTCGCGACAAGTTGCCGGCCTCAAAATGTCGCCAGCGACTGTGAAAGGGAATGTTAAAATCGGGATAATTTTGGCGCGTTGTGTCAATTACATAATTTGCTGCTTTGTCGAGTTGGGATAAATCTACGCGGAAGTAGCGAAGTTTGTCCAGGCAGGCTAAATCAAAAAGCCGATCGCACTTTTGGCGAATAGCAGCCGGCGTTCTCAGATATTCTACAGTCTCAAGTTCAATATTTTGCAACTTCATACCACCAAACAGCGGTAAACATCGTTTTCTCGAAAAAAGTCAAACTGACTGTAATCTAAAAGATTATCTAAAATCGCATTTTTATCGATTTTGATCAGCTTATATTCCCACTTCGACCCGCTGACTTCGCGTTTTATGTGATCGGAAACTATCACTGAGTTTTTTTCTTTTCCCGGAGATACTATTTTACTTAAATCTTCCAGCCTGTCGGCTATGTGAATATCTTTTCCGTAAGTGCAAGACCTAAATATATATAGATTGCCCTTCGCAACTCCCACCGACAAGCCACAAGGTATTTGATTGGCGTTAATAAAAAGTTTCCAATTCTCACACAGACTTTCCATTGCCGCTAAGGCTGAGTGAGCTTCCGGGAAAGTCAACAAATGCGAATCACCAACAATACTCCGAATTGTGCCTCCGTATTCTTCGCAAATTGTTTTTTCAAAAGTATCAAAGTTGGTGAGCAAATATTCAACATCTTTGATAGAATTAGATTCTTGATAAGCAATAAAACCTCTCAGATCTGCTTTAATTATTGCTTGATTCTTGATAATTCGCGTTTTATAACTTTGGTCAACTTTGTACACTTTTTCAGGTTCGCTCATCCCTTTCAAAGAAAACTCGTTGACAAAAGACGTTTGCACTTCTGCTTTGTTGAGCGCCAGCCATGCTGCTTGGGACAAATATATTTCATCGGGCGGAGTTACTGATTCTATACGCGCTGTTAAATTCACAGTATCGCCAAAGATATCTTTATCTTGATGCAAGACATCTCCTAATGTAATCGACACGCGAATAGCCAATCGTTCGTCGTTCGCCTTGCTAGATTGTTGCGCTCTCAATTCTTGCTGCATTTCTATGGCTGCTACCGCCGCTGCTGTGACGCTGGGAAAAATTATCCAAAATGAATCACCTTCCCCTTTAATCACGCTGCCTTCATTTCTGGCGCTAATATCTGAAACAAAAGTTTTATGCTCGTTTAACAAACTACTTAAGTCCGACTGAGATAATTTTTTGACTCTGACGGTATATCCGCAAATATCTGTTTTTACGATCACACTAGAACGCAAATTAGCCATAACCTACCCTGACTGATCAAAAACCAGCAATAAATTTTGTTTAGCAAAGACGCGATTGTTCGCGTCCCATCGGTCGCGTCTTTGCCCTCTTAATCTCCTAAATCGCGTCCGATCGCTTCTGCAAGAATTGTAGCATCTGGCACCGGGTCTGGCGTGTAGTAGCCGGCGGCTTTTTTGGCGACGATTTCGACTTGTGCGTCTGCGGGAATCCAATCTTCTGGAATGGGGATGCGATCGACCACCTGAATGCCAGAATTGATAATCGCATTGTATTTCATATCGCTCATAGAAACTAAACTGTCAATTCGAGAGATCCCCAACCAGTGCAGCACGTCTGGCATTAGTTCTTGAAACCGCATATCTTGAACTCCCGCAACACATTCAGTGCGCGTAAAATAGGCATCAGCGCGATCGCCGCCTTCCTGCCGTTTTCTGGCATTGTACACCAAAAACTTAGTCACTTCCCCCAAAGCTCTCCCTTCCTTGCGGAAGTAAACTATTACCCCAGAACCGCCTGATTGTGCCGTTTGGATGCAAATTTCCATCCCGTGTACCAAATAAGGGCGACAAGTGCAGATATCGGAACTGAAGACATCAGAACCGTTGCATTCATCGTGTACCCGTACCGCCAACTGCTTATCCGGGTCAGAAATATTCGCGACATCGCCAATAATATAAACCGTAGTTCCGCCAATTGGTGGTAAGAAAACGTGTAAGTCCGGCCGCGTCACTAAGTCTGAGAACATTCCGCCTGTTTGCTCGAACAGGACACGGCGGAGAACGCTTTCTTGGGCCCCAATCCGCCTCGCAATTCCCGGCAAATACCACACCGGATCGATCGCAATTTTAGTGACTGCTAAATTGCCACCTGCTTTGACTATTTTGCCATCAATTTGCACCCGCCCCTTAGCGATAGCATCTTGCAATTCCGGCATATTAATGTGAGCTTTAGTGACCGCAATTGTCGGTCGAATATCGTATCCCTGCTGGATAAATGAAGTATAAACTTCACTGACTAAACCCCCAAAGGGATCGAGAGAAACAATCAAATTGCGATCGCCCCAACTCGGGTGCGGCCCGATGTGTGCGGCCGGAGAGGTGTTGGTAAAATCCGGGCGGTGATCGGCTTGCAGTGCCCCGGAAGCCACTGCTAGTGCGCGATAAACAGAGTAGGAACCCGAATGAGTGCCGATCGCATTCCGGTGAGACGATTTGGTGAGGCTACCAATCACAGGCCCCCGTTTCAGCGGATCGATTTCTCCCCAGTAAATGGGATGAGATTTTGTGCCAGATCTGTCGGGATGAGATGTTAAAACTATATGCTTGGGTTTTGACACAGTTTTTTTGGGATATTGCTATGGATGCTGCTGTTAATTGAAAGTGAAATTGCAATTTGAAGCAGTGATTTATGATAGCAAAAGGATTCAGGCTGTGGAAGTATCCGGCATAGCCAAACTCGTGACGCTGATTTTCGCGCTGTCCTGAAAATATAAAAATTTTGCATAATTGCTTCAGTGATTAGGGCGGGAGTACCAACAGCAAAGCTACCTATTTAATCCAAGTTTCTCTAGCATTTATATTTTCTTTCTGCATGATATTTGTTTAACTAACTGCAGAGGGCGTAGAGAATCTAGAAAATAGAGAAAGAGGAAAAGAGAGATGTTCACAATTCCTGCAAGGGTTGTTATAGTTACAACTGGTAGCCAGTAATTATCAACAAAATACTAACTCACAAAATTAATGTTGCCAAGTACATCTAATTATTTGCTCAAAAATGGTCGCGTACCCGCGTCTCTTCTAGAGATGAAATCGCTCGCGCCCTCAGCTTCTACTGGGGCGACAACGGGGAGTGAGAACAATTTTTGTTTGGTGGATATCGAAATTGCAGCGGGTACGATCGCCCAAATTATGCCAGTAGGTACAAAACCTGTATCCTCCTCTGGAGATATCTCAGTTGTAGATTTGCAGGGCGGCTTAATCTGGCCTTGTTTTGTGGATATGCACACCCATTTAGACAAAGGCCACATTTGGGAACGATCGCCCAATCCCGATGGAACTTTTGCCAGCGCGATCGAAGCAGTGTGCGCTGATGCCAAAAAAAACTGGAATGCAGAGGATGTTTACCGGCGAATGGAATTTGGCCTAAAGTGCAGCTACGCCCGCGGAACCAAGGCCATCCGGACTCACATCGACAGCGCGGGCGAACAGGGAACCGTTAGTTTGGGAGTATTTGAAGCGCTGCAAGCCGAATGGGGCGATCGGCTGATCTTACAAGCAGCTTCCCTGGTTTCCCTCGACTATTACCTGACACCCGCAGGCGAAAAATTAGCCGATCGCATTGCCCAAATTGGCGGCATTCTCGGCGGCGTCGCCTATATGAACCCCGACTTAGACAAACAACTCGATCGAGTTTTTGCCTTAGCCAAAGAACGAAATTTAAACCTCGACTTCCACACCGACGAAAACGACGATCCAGAATCAGTAACATTGCGGGAAGTCGCAAAAACCGCCATCCGCCATGAATTTTCCGGTCAAATTATCTGCGGACACTGCTGTAGTTTAGCCGTACAACCCTCAGATTTAGTAACAGAAACTCTGGAATTAGTCAAGGAAGCAAATATCGGCATTGTCAGCTTGCCGATGTGCAACCTTTACTTGCAAGACCGAGAATCTCAGCATACACCGCGCTGGCGGGGAGTGACACTGCTGCACGAACTCAAAGCAGCAGGAATTCCCGTTGCAGTTGCTAGCGACAATTGTCGCGATCCGTTTTACGGATTTGGCGACCATGATGTTTTGGAAGTTTTTAATATGGCAGTCCGCATCGCTCATTTAGATAGGCCTTATGGAGACTGGCCCTGTGCAGTTACAAAGACTCCAGCCGATTTAATAGGATTGCCGAATTTAGGACGAGTTGCAGTGGGTTTACCTGCAGATTTGATTTTGTTTAAGGCGCGGAATTTCAGCGAATTGTTATCTAGAGCGCAGGGCGATCGCACAGTTTTGCGGCAGGGCATTAAAATTGATACAACTTTGCCCGATTACCGCGAACTCGATGATTTATTAGCAACTTAAATCTGACATCCTGCATCAATCTCAAGAACAGGCATCTTGTCTGTTCCACAAAAGATGAATTTTCTTTATACTCGTTACTAGGCTCTGCCTGGTAACGTATATCTGGAGGCTCTGCATCCAATTTTCCTGGCCGTAATGCGAGGCAGAGCCTCTAAATCTCGGTTCCCAGGCAGAGCCTAGGAAGCAGTTAATTTTTAGGTAAGCTGTGCAGTGCCTAAGCTACATTTAGATGTTCTACACAACTATTATTATTGTCAATTTGCGACTAATTTGATATAAATATAAAAGCTAATTTTATTGAGGATGTTTTAAGTGAAAGCAGTTATTTTATTGTCGGGAGGGCTGGATTCCTCAACAGTTTTGTATCAAGCCAAAGCCGACGGCTGCGAGTGTTACGCGATTTCCTTTGACTACAAGCAAAGGCATCGGCGGGAGTTGGAATCAGCAAGGGCGATCGCACTTGGTGCAGGCGTTAAGGCACATCAGATAGTAAACTTTGACCTGACGCTTTGGGGCGGTTCCGCTTTGACGGATAATGAGATGGAATTGCCGATCGATCGCAATCTTGCAGAAATGTCCCAAAACATCCCAATTACCTACGTTCCTGCTAGAAACACGATCTTTCTCAGCTTTGCCCTCGCCTACGCAGAAACTCTAGAAGCCGAGCGCATTTACATCGGTGTCAACGCTTTAGATTATTCTGGATATCCCGACTGCCGCCTCGATTACATCCAAGCCATGCAGGAAGTATTTCGGTTAGGAACAAAGCAGGGTCGAGAAGGAAATGCTATTAATATTGTAACACCTTTGATCGAACTTAAAAAAACAGAAATTATTCAATTAGGCAACAAATTAGGAGTACCTTGGGAGCAAACTTGGTCTTGCTACGCAGGCGGGGAAAATGCCTGCGGCGTTTGCGATTCTTGTCGGCTGCGGCGGGCGGCTTTTGAGGAATTGGGGCTGAAAGATCCGGTGGCTTATGCTTAAACTGTATTCCGAGTCGGCGGTTGAAATTGCTTCTCCCTCAACTCTCGTTTCTCTCTAAGAGACTAAAGAATAAACGGGGTTGCTAACTCAGATTTGGTATAAAAAGTTGCCCTATTTCGATAGCCCTTTTCATCAAAATCTTAATGAGAAAATTTTCCCACACTACTCAACCCGCTATTCTTTCGACCTTGCCCCACAACTTCCTCATCCGCTGCTGCAACTGCACTCAAAGCTCGATCGCCCGCAGCCCCTTCCAACAAGTGAATTTGAAGTTGATCCAACCGCGGCCCGGACACAGAAACAACCGTAAGTTCTACGTTGTCGCCGCGCCAAACTTCCCCCACAGCCGGCATTCTTTGCAACTGATAGCTCAGAAAACCTCCGATTGTCTGATATTCGTCAGTTACTGGCAAATCCAAATTCAATATTTGATTCACATCATCTACATTTAACTGCGCTTGCACTAAATAAGTGCGATCGTCCAATACTTGCAAAGCAATTTCTTTACTGTCGGGTGACTCGTAGCTGCGGCCGATAATTTCCGCAATCAAATCCCTCAGCGTCACTAACCCGGAAATGCCGCCAAATTCATCAACTACGATCGCAATTTCTTCCGACGAACTCTGCATCAAAGGCAGCAGTTCCCCCAGCAGCATCATCTCCGGCACAAACCTCACCGAATCCATCCAAGGTAAAATTGGCGTGTCGGGAGATAGCAAACCTTCAGCTAGGGGTTTTGCAAGTTGTTTGAAGCCAATAATCCCAATAATGTCGTCTAAAGAATCTCCCGTCACGGGATAGCGGGAATGGTGAGAAATCGCCATTTCGTCGAGCAAAGTTTGAAAGGTTGCTGTCTTGGGAAGTGCAACAATGCTAGGCCTCGGCACCATTACTTCTTCTACCCAAACTTCGCCAAATTCAAACACGTTGTTGAGCAATTCTCGCTTTTCAGCTTCCAAGCCGCTCGATTCGCTGGAAGTAGCTATAATTAATTGCAGTTCTTCGGGAGTAACCGGGCGATGCCTTAGATCGTATTCGATGCCCGCAAACCGCAAGAGCGATCGAGTAGATTGATTGAGAAACGACACAAAGGGCTTGAACACACGGGCAATCAATAAACTCGGAGGTCCTAAAGTTCTGGCTAGCTGTTCGGAATACAGTAACGCTACAGATTTGGGAAAGAGTTCGCCCAGTACGATTTGCAGGTAAGCTAGCAACAAAAAAGTTACTATTGAGATGCTAAAAGAATGGGCGATCGCCGACTTGATGTAAATTGGCAGCGGCAAATAGCCGATAGACATTCGGACTAGCACGGCGATCGTACTTTCCCCAATCCAGCCGAGAGCTAAACTAGAAAGAGTGATTCCCAACTGCATTGTCGAGAGCAATCGCTCAATACTTTGCTGCAAAGATTGCACAGTTAAAGCTGCAACGTCGCCAGCTTCCACTAACTGATTGATGCGCGATCGGCGTACCGTCACCATCGAAAACTCAGCCGCCACAAAAAAAGCATTAATCGCAATCAGCAACAGCACTGACAGCAACCGCGACAGCACCTCTGTCGAACTCATCGCGGGTAAATCAGATATCTCCTGCACTCTCGCCCCTAAAAGTGACACAATGCTCCCTAAAAAAACTTTCTCGATCAAACCTGAGAATCCCTCTACAGGTTTGGTCTTCTTTTATTTTACTTCGCCACTGGAATGCCAGATATTTGCAACTGAAGTTTTTGACCTGGATAATCTGTCAGCGTCAGCGAAACTTCTTTAGCATTTTCCAGCAAAGCTGTGGGAATACTCACCGTACCGTAAAACACCTGCCCGTTGGGGGGGAGTTCCGACGGTAAATCCTCGGCAGTCGCGCTCAGGGCCCGGCCGCGATCGTCAGTGACGTTCAAGAAACTGTAGAGAAACCTCACAGCTTGCGAGCCTTCATTTTTCATGCTCACGTCTAGCAGCATGGAATTGTTGCGCTGACTGGCCGCGCTCACTTCCAGGGTTATTCCCCCGTCGCGACTGTTCAGAGGAAACTTGGCGCTAGCATTTTGTGCAGCGGGTTTTTTGGCTGCGGCTGGTTTAGAGCTTGCCTTCTCTGTTTTAGTATTTGCCCCGGCCGTTTTTTCGGGATCGCGACCTTCTATCCGTGCTTTGACGGTTGTGAGAATGTCTTTTTCTTTCAAAATGCTCACTTGGTCTTTGCTAGCCGTCGTTCCAGGCTTGCCGCTGCCCGCATTGTTGCTGGGACGAACATCGGGTTGAGTCGTTCCTTGCAAGGCTTCGCGACCTATAGTAAATCCCCAAACAGAACTCGTCACGCCTGCTCCAAACATTAGAGCGAGCAGAATTAGAGTCAGCACTACCGTCGAATTCACTGCCATTGCCTATAAGTTTATGCCGAGCCCTAGAAACTGCTTTGTCCGGTCGATCGGCTCCAGCACATTGGCTAACAGGCGATCGGGACTCAGCAGGTCTAAAGATTTTGATTTTTGTTCTCTAGTTCTAGCACGGACTGGGAAATTATGTTATACTTCATTTTCAGTTAGATCGAAGAAATCGATTTAACGGCAGTTGGCCGAGCGGTTTAGGCAGCGAACTCATAATTCGCCCCAGGCAGGTTCAACTCCTGCACTGCCGATTTAAAATCAATCACGACGCTCCCCCCGTGAACCCAAAACCGGGTTTATTCCCTCGACGCATGGGAGGCAAGAAACCGGGTTTCTACTAATTTTTACGTTGAGTAACGATAAATATACGTAGAAACCCGGTTTCTGAGGTCGCAAGTGCGAGCGCGGCAAACTAGACATTTGATCGATCGACTCCTTGCAGAGATATCTTGGCTCCGCGCGCGTCCATCGCACTTGCGACCTCAGAAAATTATGATTCCAATGCCAACGGAAACGATCGGTAGATCCACCTAATTAAACGAAAAATACGGATCGCGCTCAAGCTTGCTGTGTAAGTCTTCTTCCTTCTTCCTTCTACTTATCAACTCTTAATTAACTCTACTCCGTCGCGCCCGTCGAGATCTTGAACGTAAACCTTAACTTGTTCTTCCTTTGCAGTCGGCAACTTTTTACCCGTAAAATCCGGCTGAATCGGGACTTCTCGGTGGCCGCGATCGACTAATACCGCTAACCAAATTTTCTCCGGCCGCCCGTAATCGTTGACCGCATTCAAAGCCGCTCGACTCGTTCTGCCTTTATATATAACGTCATCTACCAACACCACAGTTTTGCCCGTCAAATCGAAAGGAATTTCTGTTTTAGCCGGTGTCCGCATCGCAACTCGATCCAAGTCATCTCGGTAAAAGGTAATATCTAAAGCGCCCACGGGTACTTTGACTTGTTCGAGAACTTCAATTTGATCTGCCAAAATTTGAGCTAAAGGCACTCCTCTACTATGAATCCCCAACAACACTAACTCCGAGGGATTCCCTGATTTTTCGACAATCTGGGAAGCGACGCGGGTGAGAGTGCGCCTCACTTCATCAGGGGATAAAATTTGGATAATTTTAGTCATGGGTTGCTGCGAGCTAATTGTTGGCTGTTGGCATATCGAACAATTTGAGATTTGAGATTTGAGATTTGAGATTATTGACTTGACAGATGAATCTGGGGGTTTGAACTCAAGTCAAAACTTTTTTTGGTGCTGTCGGTGGCGGATCTCTGTCTTCTGCAGGACTTACCCCGAACGGATGAAAAGCAGATGCTGCGATTGCTTAGGCGAGGACTAACAATCACAGAAATAAGTTATTTATGCCTCCTGGACTGTTCGGCTGAGGTCATCAGTTAGCGGCTCAAACCTAATAAGGTATAAAAAAGCAATGATAGTCCCAACCAAATCAGAAAGCAATACCGAGTTAATTGCAATGCTTGGCAAATTAGCGGCGCTGTGATAGGGTATACCGGCTCGCCTAATAACGGTTTGTGTTTGATAACTCCGCGATAGGAATTAGTACCTCCTAGTTGCACTCCCAAGATGGCGGCGTAAACGCACTCGCTCCAACCGGAATTGGGACTGGCATCTTTAACAGCATCTCTCTGACAAATTTGCCAAATGTAAATCGGTTTGCCAGATATAACGGCTAAAGTAATCACTGTTAGCCGGCAAGGAATCCACGTCAGCACGTCTTCTAGTTTGGCGCTAAACCATCCTAAATCTGTGTATGGCGCTTCTTTGTAGCCGATCGTAGAATCTAATGTGCTGGCTGCTTTGTAAGCGATCGCCAAGGGGACTATAGCACTCGCACACATCGAGTTAGGATCGATCGGCGAACCGGTAACACTTAATAATAGATGCGGCAGAGCGAACCCAAGTAAGGCATAAAATAGCGGTGCTGTCACGCCATCGACTGCATTCTCTGTTACAGTTTCTAACAATGCTCGCAGAATTTCTGACTCGGATAAGTTTTCGGTATCCCTGCCGACGTAAAGGCTCAACCTTTCTCGCGCCTTGACTAAATCTCCAACATTTAAAGGTGCTAGCACGTCCTCTGCAGCCGCCCTCAAACTGCGACCTGCAAAACAGCTTGCCAGCAAAATCGTCTGTATGGCAATACCTAAAAGAGGATGCACCCAACTAGCAGCTTGGACGATCGACCAACTGACAGTATAACTGCCTACAATCAGCCCGATCGCTAGTATTGTACCAGCACATCGTAGCAGCAGTTTGTGCTGCTCGCCAGCGGGACGATCGCCAGCAGGAGGCATTTTGCCTGCGGGATTATTCCATATATTAAAGACAAGTCGAGTATAGCGGTCGATCGCCCAACCCATCGCCTGCACGGGATGCGGCCAACCCCAAGGATCGCCGATCGAATAATCCAACACCGCAGCTAAAATCAAAACAGGAAATTCATGCGGCATCATTATATATTTTGTCAAACTTGATAGTCCATCCGGCCAGGAGCGAGCGTCAGGGTAGCGCAGGTTTTAAGTGCTGCTACCTTTGGACACTTTAATTTTTTAGCAGCAATTTTAACTGCTGAGATTACTTTCGTCGCGGAGCAAGTGTACGTTCTCCTCCCAATTAACACCGTCAAAGGGTAGAATCTCAAAGTGTTTGATGGCATCGCCGTCAAGACAGCGGACGTTGACATCGAATTGATCGGGATGCGATCGGGGGCGATAGAACGAGTGAATGCCGCAAATTCGGCAGAAAGTATGTTGAGCAGTTCCTGTATTAAATGTATAGGTGGTCAAAACATCTTGGCCACTGAGCAAGGTAAAACGTTCCGGCGGCACAATGAGGTGCAAAAATCCCTTCTTTTTGCAGATAGAGCAGTTGCAATCTGATGCTTCGTGTTTGTCAACGGCGACACGGAAGCGGACAGCTCCGCAGTGACAGCCGCCAAAGTAAGTAACAAGTGTTGCGTCCATGTGTGATTGCTGGCGATCGAATGAATGAACTTACCATTTAAATGATAAAGCTAGTTTCTTCCCCAAGAGCCGCTTGCCAACTGCGGACATCATAGTATAAGTCTTCGAGGGAAATACTGTACAGCGCTTCGGCAAGTTTTTTGTGCAATCGGTTCCACAAACTGAATGTTACCCAGTCCTCTGCTTGCGTCGCATCTGGAAAATGTCGAGGTAAAGGTTCAATAGTTTCACCTACAGCCTCTAAGATTTGTCCTAAAGAGATTTGAGCTGGCTGGCGGGCTAATTGATATCCTCCTTGGGCACCCCGAACAGATTGGACTAAACCGGCTCGTCGCATTTCAATCAGCAATTTTTCTAGATACGGAGCGGGTAACTCCTGTCGCTTCGCTATCGATTTCACCGATGTCGGGCCAAAGCGAGGTTGCAAACTTAGATCCAGTAATGCTTTGACACTGTAGTGTCCGCGTGTGGTTAACTTCATGGGATTTTAAGAGCGGGGCAAATATTCAGCTAGCTGATAGCTGATAGCTTACGCTACCGAGTTTAGAGATTGCTCGCACCGGCTGCAGCTACTCCTCAAGAAAGACTACAGGTTGTTAAAAATATTTAGATAATAGTGGTTAACAATTGAGCCGATCGGTGTAATATGGTTTTACGACCAGCTATAAAGCTAAAGTTTCTTGGTCAAACCAAAAACCAACCGAGAAAAAATCCGTACACCAGTTGAATATTTCAGGACTCAGTAAATGGCTAAAAAGAAAAATATCGAACCCCTTGAAGGCGAAGATCTGATCAAAAAGGTCAAAGACCTAGAGAACCTTACCAAGGAAGAAAAAGCTAGAGCCTGTGGCTACTACACCGTTACTAAGAACGGCGTAGAACGGGTCAACATGATGAAATTCCTGAATGCGCTGATTGATGCAGAAGGCATTCAGCTAGACGGGAAGCAAAACGGCAATGGACGCGGCGGACGCTCTGCCAGCTATCGGATTAGCGTTCAATCTAACGGCAACTTACTGATTGGAGCCGCCTACACCAAACAAATGGAACTCCAGCCGGGAGATGAATTTGAAATCTCTCTGGGACGCAAGCACATTCACCTGCGCCAAATCGATAGAGAAGAAGAAGAATCCTAGGCTTTTACGACTTGCTTTGACTTCTTGCTTGAACTGGTTGGTTTGGCTTCAAGCATTGACTGCAAGCAGAGAATTGGCTCGGAAATCTTTCTGTGAGCCTAAAACAGTATGGCTTCTATAGATGGCAATGGCTGGACAAAAGCCACTGCCACTACTTTATATTTTCCGAGAATACCTATTCTCGCCCCTCGCTATATCCGTGTGGACAAGCGGGGGATTTTCCGCGTACCTGTTAAAGAGAAGTTCTGCCACCAATTGTGTACGGGGTTTAACGGATGTAATTGATGGATGTTCTGTCGCCAATTGTGTACGGGATTTAACGGATGTAATTGATTAACTGAAGAGGTTTGAAGGAAGAATTAGGTTTGGTTGAGCTAGGAAATCCACCAAAGCAAGAAAATGGCTGAGGTATTCTCAGCTAACAGTGCGTCATACCAGTTGAAAAAAAAGAATGCAACTGTAGCCAAGCTCGAAAGCACGAGCTTAATCATTAATTCCCAATTATTTGACCTAAAATTTAAAATCTAAAATCTAAAATTGTATAAGTCTCGTGCTTGCTCCTGATTTGTGTCTGTGTGGGAGGGGTTTTGAGGTCCAGGAAACACCTCGATCGCCCGTAAGTGAAATTACAGGCTGGAACAGTTAAAGTGTTAGGGAGCAATTAGTCATCAGCCTATGCCGTTGCCCCGATTCGCCAGTAAAACTTCTCAACACCAAACAAAAATCTCCCTGCGTCACCTTCTAGTGGCCTCTTTTGTGCTGCAAATCGTCGCAGCAGTCGGGATTGTCGGGTATCTGTCATTTCGCAACGGAGACAAAGCAGTCGAAGAGCTCGCCCAGAACTTGATCGCGGAGACGGGAAAGAGAGTTGAAGAAAAGCTGATTTCTTTTTTTGAACATACCCAGTGGGTAAATCAACTTAACGCTGAAGCCATCGAGCGCGGTGAATTAAATTTACAGTTAGAAAAGCCGCAGCCTCGGGGAGAGAAGTTCCTGTGGCTGCAAATGCGATCGTTTAAAAGCATTCAATGGATATCCTTCGGTGCTGAAAAATCAGGAGAATATCTCGGCATTTGGCGCAACCCCACGGATAACAGCTTGCAAATTGTCGTGGCGAACAAGTCTAGCAAGTCTCAGAACATATACTACGCTACAGATGCCCTAGGAACTCGCACCGCTAAATTAAAGGTAGAACCCGGAGTCTACGATGCCCGCCTCCGGCCCTGGTACAAAGAAGCTGTCGCAGCTAACAAGCCGATTTGGACGAGCATTTATCAAGGTTTTACTCCTGGGAATGTTTTTATTGCTGCCAGCCAACCGATTCGCGATCGAAAGGGTAAATTGCTGGGAGTTAGTGCAGTACACTTTTCGCTCTTGGAACTTCAGCAATATCTCCATCGCATCAAGTTTAGCAAAACCGGACAAATTTTCGCGATCGAACGATCGGGCTTGCTGGTTGCCAGTTCTAGTCAAGAATCACCCTTTAGAAAGATGCCAAGAAAGCAGCAAATGCAGCGGCTGAATGTTTTAGACAGCCAAACTCCTGTCATTCGCACCGCAGCTAAATATTTGTACCAACACTTTGGGGACTTGGACGACATTAAGCAGCCGCAGCAACTCAAATTTAGTCGAGACGGGCAGGAATATTTTGTGGAAGTGCTGCCGTTTTCTGATGTTTACGGTTTGAACTGGCTGATTGCGATCGCAGTTCCCGAATCCGATTTCATGGGGCAAATTAACAAAAATACCCGCACTACAATTTTACTTTGTTTGGTGGCGCTACTGCTATCGACAATTGCTGGAGTGCTGACAGCTAGGTGGGTAACACTGCCACTGCTGCGGCTCAACGAAGCAGCTAAAGATATTGCCGCCAGAAAGTTCGATCGCGCTGTTAGCGTCAGTAGGCTGGAGGAAGTCGGCGAATTAGCCGAGTCTTTTAACGAGATGGCAGCTCAACTGAAACAGTCTTTTCAAGCTTTGGCAGAAAGTGAAGAAAAATTTGCCAAGCTGGTAGAAAATTTGCCTCTTGGAGTGTCGGCGATCAATCCGCGTGGCGCAGTTATTTTCATCAATTCGGCGGGAGAGCAAATATTGGGTAGGGGAGAAATGCCCGATGCTACCGCACAAGAGCTACCACAAGCTTATCAAATTTATATAGCAGGCACTAATCAACTCTACCCGGCCGAGCAAATGCCGTTTGTGCGGGCGTTGAGTGGCTTCGAGGTGATTGCTGAAGATATGGAAATTCGCCGAGACGGGAAAAATATTCGTTTGGAAGTGCGAGCGCTGCCGGTGTTTGACGGTGCGGGGAATATCCTTTATGTTCTTACTGTTTTTAAAGATATTACGGCTCGCAAACACGCAGAGCAAATATTGGCTGACTACAACCGTACCCTCGAGATTGAAGTAGTCTATCGCACGATCGAGCTAGCCTCGATCAATGCCCGCTTGCAGCTCGAAATTGAGGAGCGCAAGCAAGCTGAAAAAATTATCCGTCAAGAGCGGGACTTTAACTTAAAGATTATCGAAAATTCTCCGATTTTTTTTGTGGCGATCGACTCTGAGGGTAAAATCCTGCTGGCGAATAACAGTATGCTGGAAGCTGTGGGCTATACTGCCACAGAAGTTGCAGGTAAAGATTACTTAGCTACATTTGTACCCCCAAGCGATCGAGCCGGATTACATTCGATTTTTACGGGCGTAACAGCGCGGGAGCAAACGGTTAACGAACATCGCATTCTCACTTCGGACGATCGAACTTTGTTAGTCGAGTGGTACGGCACACCGGTACTCGACGAAGGTGGCAGCCTGGATTTCTTGTTTGGATTTGGGATTGATATTGGCGATCGCAAACAAGCACAATTAGCCTTGCAAAAAAGCGAAGCTCTGTTTCACAAATTAGCCAACACTGTTCCCGGAGAGCTTTACATATTCGTGCAGCATCCCGACGGCTCAGTCAAGATGGAATATATCAGCCCTCTGTGCCGAGAAATTCAAGAATTAGAGCCAGAGGAAATCCAGAACAACTCTGCTTTACTCTACGAACAAATGCACCCGGACGATCGCTCCAGTTACTTAGAGGCACTTGTCAAAAGTGCCACCGATCTAGAACCATTTTCCCACGAGTGGCGGATTGTGACGGCATCGGGAAAACTCAAATGGCTGCAAGGTTATTCTCGACCAGAATTGCGCGAAAATGGAGATATTGTCTGGCACGGCATAATCATTGATACGAGCGATCGCAAACAAGCAGAACAAGAACTCCAACAAGCCAAAGAAGCCGCAGAAGCTGCCAACAAAACTAAAAGCCTTTTTCTCGCCAACATGAGCCACGAATTGCGAACCCCCCTCAACGCCATTCTCGGCTTCGCTCAATTAATGGAACCAAGCGCTAATTTAACTTTGCCGGAAAAAGAAAATATCAAAATTATTCGCCGCAGCGGAGAGCACCTGCTTCAAGTGATCAATCAAGTCTTAGACTTATCTAAAATTGAAGCGGGGCGCATGAAACTCAACGCCAAACTTTTTGACTTGTACCGCTTGCTGGAGGACGTGCAAAATATGTTTCAGATTCCGGCGACAAATAAAGGATTGCAATTAATTATTGACTGCTCTCCCGATGTTCCCCAATACGTGCAAAGTGATGATGTCAAGTTGCGACAAGTGCTGATTAATCTCTTAGATAATGCAATTAAATTTACCCAATTTGGTTCTGTTTCAATCACAGTATGGCAAAATGAATCAGGACTAATTAGCCCTACAAAAAACGATTGTTTAAATACTGCGGAACATCAAGAAATAGTTTTTATTTGCTTTGAAATAGCCGATACAGGAGTTGGGATTTCCCCGGAAAAGTTAGAAAGTATATTTGAATTATTGGTGCAAACTTCCTCAGAAAAGAAAGTTCAAACAGGTACGGGTTTAGGATTAAACATCAGCCGCGAGTTCATAAGATTAATGGGCGGCGACATTACTGTAGAGAGCGAATTGGGACAGGGGACAGTCTTCACGTTTGACATTCAAGTTGTTACCGCAGCGGGTGCTGGTGAAGTCATCAATAAATATGTTGAAGTCAATGATTTACCGCAAAGTTCAAGTATGGTACAAAAAAAAATATCTGATAGTGCTGCAATATTTACTACGCTGGACTCCAAGCCAAAAGTTCCCCCAGAATGGACGAGCAATCTAAAACAGGCCGTCCGTGAGGCCGACTTCGACTTGATTGCCAGAACTATTGAGGAAATCGGCAGCGATAATGATGTTTTTGCGGAAGTTCTGATGAATCATCTATATAATTTTGATTATCAAAAAATTATAGATTTGATTAATGAAATTGAGCGGTAGAGTGTGCCGAAGATTAACTGATACAGCCTTTCTCAGTAACAGTACGGTACGGTTGAGAATGGTCAGGTAATCAGTAGACAAGAGTGCCTAAATTTTGGATTAATAGACAAACCGCAGATTAAGGCAGATGAACAAAGATTAACACTGATAATTTCAAGATCTGCAGGGTATTTGCAATAGATATGGAATTGCTCACCCGCGTACCTCACGAAAGTTGAGAAAGACTATATAATAATTATCATTCTTGATGGGAGCTTAATAATTTAGTCAGTATTTAGTCAGTCCTAGACGCAACTGGCACCTTAAAAATCTTTAACTATTGTGACAGTTGCGTCCAGGACTATTTGTGTTTGAATGTGACTTTTTTGAAGCTATTGTTAACCCCCCCGATCGCCCTTTTGGTAAGGGGAAATCGAGGGGGTTAACTGTTATACGATTGTCGATTGTCGATTTTCGATTGAAGAATGGGGAATGACTGAGAACTACCAGAGTTTGAAGCACGGGGCTACAGTTGCATTTTTTTGGGGAAACTGGTGTTATTGGTCAAGTATCTGAGAAGATCAAGCAGGGTTTGCTTCGGCTCGTCTTTGTAGTAGGCGGGCAATTTCAGCTTTTTCTACAAGTCCGACGAGGACACCATTTTCGCGAATGACGGGGAGTTCTTGTACTTTAAGTTGTTCCAAAAGGGTGACGACTTCGAGGAGGGATAATTCTGGTTTGACTGTTGTGGAAAATTCGATCGGCTTCAGAAGTTCTTTGACTAAAACTTGGGGCCAAGTTCCGGTAGGAATGGTTTTGAGGTCGTCTAAGTCGATCGCCCCTACCAATTGTCCTGCATCATCGGTAACTAGGAACCGACGCCAGGTATGAGCGCTACCGATCACGTAGTTGTTGGCAAATTCTCTGAGGGACAAGTCTTGGGAGACGATCGGACTTTCGGGCGTCACAGCATCTGCGGCTGTCAGGCCTGCCAGTTGATTTTGGACTGTGGCATATTGGGCAGATTGACCGGCATTTTGCAGTAAGAACCAACCGATTACTAGATTCCAAATATTGCCGAAGATGCCTGTAGCAATGGCAATCCAACCTATTATCTGACCGACGCGGCTAGCAAAAATTACACCTTTGTAAGGGTTGCCGGTAATTTTCCAGACGATCGCTTTTAGGATGTTGCCGCCATCGAGGGGCAAACCGGGAATTAAGTTAAATAAGGCTAGAACTAAGTTGATGGAAGCTAAAAGTCCGACGATGGCGGCGGCGGGGCCTGTGAGACCAGCACCGATGCCGATCGCTGTTAACAAACCGGATAACAATAAGCTGACCAACGGGCCGGCAATGGCTACCCAAAATGCTTCTGCGGGGGTTTTAGATTCTCTATCTAAATTAGCTAGTCCGCCAAACAGAAATAGCGAAATCGATTTCACGCCAATTCCCTGTTTTATGGCTACCCAACTGTGTCCTAATTCGTGGGCCAAGACGGAAGCAAATAACAGTAACGCTGTGAATAATCCCAGCATCCAGGGCGCTACGGGGCCCAATGTGGGAAACAGGGCAGCTAATGCGCCGCCGTACTGCCAGGTTACTAAACCCAGAACTAAAAACCAAGATGCGTTGACAAAGAAGGGAATCCCAAACAGGTTGCCGACGCGAAATGTACCGTTCATAATGGCTACCTCTGATTTTACGAATGAGAGGTTTTTCTCTCTGTCTCCTTATCGTAACGAAAGGTAACGGCGATGTTAATGCTTAAATTAGGGTGTTATCCGTCTGTGGAGGTTCGGTTTGCGGAATAATTACCGCCGACTGCTGTTTGACCCGCTAGGGGTTAAAAATCCTTATCTCAAAACGGAAGTTCTTGCTATGAGGCTTGAGGAGGATATCTGTTTTAGTTTTCTGTCGGTTTTAACTCAAATCTTGCACCTCTTTGATGAACAGGCAAGGTGCCTGTTCCACAAAAATTAAATTTTCTTGTGGGCCGTTGCTCCTAGCCGGCCCATAAAAGCTTTATTGAGAATGGTGCAACATTTCTGTTTTAACTGAATGCAAGATTTGAGACGGAGAAGGAATTCCCGGCGGACTATTACACCTGTGGCAAGATCTCAGTTTCAAGCAGGTTTAACTATAATGACTTACCCTAAGAATAGTTTCGATCCTAATAATTATGCCAGAATCCTTTTTGCTCGGTCGGCTGCTGCTGCAATTTAACAGCGAAGCGGCTGATATTATTACAGACTTATCCGCTGTTGTTTTAACTCCCGACGGCAATTTGTGGCTGGGTTCAGATGAAACGACTTCGATCGAGCGTTTGTCGCCTGTCGCGCCTCATATTTTTGGAGAACATCAAAGATTTGCGATCGCAGATTTTCTCGAACTTTCGGGAGAATGCGAAATCGATATCGAAGGAATTGATTTCTGCAGCGATTATCTTTGGGTGGTCGGTTCTCACAGCACAAAACGCAAAAAAGCTAAAGGCAAAAACCCCGAAAAAGACATTGAAAGATTAGCACAAATCGAGACAGAAGTCAACCGCTATTTGCTGGCGCGCCTTCCTATGAAAGACGGAATGTTGTGCGAGTCAATTTCCCATTCAGACAATCAAAGAGAACAGAAAGTTGGATGCCTTCAGCGGACAGAAACGGGCAATTTGCTGACAGATGCGCTCAAAGATGACAGCCACCTCGGTCTATATTTATCTGTGCCGATTCCGAGTAAAGAAAATGGCTTTGATATTGAAGGGTTAGCGGTGCGGGGCGATCGTATTTTCCTCGGTTTGCGGGGGCCGGTGCTGCGGGGTTGGGCAATAATTTTAGAGATAGAAGTTGAAGAGGCAGAACCGGGAGTTTTAAGGCTTAAGGCGATTGGGGAAGGAGAGAAATTTTACAAGAAACATTTTGTTGATTTGAACGGTCTGGGCGTGAGAGAATTGTGCTGGAATGGGGAAGATTTGATTGTTTTAGCCGGGCCGACGATGACGTTATCTGGAGAGATGAGGGTGTGTCGGTTAAAGGGAATTTTAGGGCGATCGGGCGACAGTATTACTGGACAAGATGGGGGAGATTTGGAGGTATTGTTTGACTTGCCTTTTAAGGTGGGGGCGGACAATGCTGAGGGGTTGTCGCTGTTTTCGTATTTGGGTGGGCAGAATTCGCTGTTAGTGGTTTACGATTCGCCGGATGCGGGGAGAATGGTTGAGGGAAATTCTATTTATGCGGATATTTTTAGGTTGGGTTTGTAGTGAGGAAATGAGTCCGAGCAAGTTTTGGTGAATCAGGAATAAGGACTAAAGTCCTGACTACAAACAGATGCAAAATTAAGTTAATTGTCGATCGCATCCCTCCGCCGCTGGCTGTAGCGTTTCAATTCATCAATTAAGTGAGTATCGTTAGAAGCTGTTCTCGCGCCCGCTTCCGCCGCCCAGCGCTTCAAATCTTCAATTTGCGATCGCGCGATCGCAGCTAGAGGTACAGTATCCTCGATCGACCTCAAAATATCCTCCGTCATCAAATCCCGGCGCTGTCCGTTTACAAACGTTCCAAACGCCCGATACAATCCATCTATTACAACTTGCTCGATTTCTGCACCGCTAAAATTCTCAGCGCGTTTCGCCAAAACCCCCAAATCAAACTCGCGCAATCTAGTCGGCCGCAAACGCTGCAAATGCACTTTAAAGATATCTTGCCGTTCCGATTCTGAGGGCAAATTCAAAAAGAAAATTTCATCAAATCTGCCCTTTCTCAGCAACTCTGCCGGCAAAATCCTGACGTTATTTGCAGTTGCGACGATAAACACCGGACTGGTTTTTTCCTGCATCCAAGTGATCAAACTGCCGAATACCCGGCGCGAAGTTCCCGAATCGCCGTCGCCACCGCTGATAATGTTGCCGAAGGCTTTATCTATTTCATCGATCCACAAAACGCAAGGTGCGATCGCCTCTGCCAATTGTATCATTTGCCTGACGCGGCTTTCGCTTTCCCCGACAATGCCACCAAACAGCCTCCCGGTATCCAACCGCAACAGCGGCAAACGCCATTCGGAAGCAATAGTTTTCGCCGATAAAGATTTGCCAGTACCTTGAATTCCTACTAACAAAACCCCTTTAGGATTGGGTATTCCGTAGCGTCGCGCCTCGTCAGTAAAAGCATCTTGCCGCATCTTTACCCACTGTTTCAAATTCTCCAATCCGCCCACACTTTTGAGGGATTCTCGGGAATTGAAAAATTCCAAAATTCCCGTCTGGCGAATTGCTTGCTGTTTCTCCTCCAAAACTCCATCAATATCTGACTCGTTAATTTGTTGTTTTGCCGCCAAAGCTTTAGCCAAAACCCGCCCGATTCGAGCCCGGCTCAAACCCTGACAAGCTTTAACCAACTGTTCTCTTGCTAACCCGCTAACTTGCAACTGTTGTGGCTTTTCCACAACGTGGGAAATTAAACTGTCGATTTCTTGGACGTTGGGCAAAGGAAAATCAATTACTGTTACTTCTTCTTTCAATTCCTCCGGCAATTCCAGCGTGTGAGAAGTAAGAACTATAGTTTTTTTGCTGCGCTTCAATTCTCGCGTTAAATTCCGCAATTCTCGCACTACCGCCGCGCTTTTTTCGCTGTAGGGATATTTCAAAATTGGGTGCAAATCCCGCAGTACAAATATGGTATATTCTTCAACAGCAGTTTTGCTGACGCGATCGAGCGCCGCCATTACCGAACCTTTCCCAGAACCGTTATCCTCCCAGCCGCGCACAAGATCCCAGAACAACACCCGGCGCGCGGGAGTTACTTGCAGTGCTACTTGGGCAATTACGGCTTCGACCGGTTCCTCCTCCGCGCTGACAATGTACAGCAGCGAATAGCGGGCGCGAATCATCAAATCTAGTCGCTTTACCAGTGGGTCGAAATGGTTATTTTTACTGCCATTGACAGCCTCTAATTCTTTGGATTTGGGGTAAGTATCGGTCATTTTATTTGGTATTTTAGAGTAAAATTAAACTTTATTAATTTTTTTTGCAGTACGGATTTTAGTCTTTTAAATAAAATTAACACAACTAAAGGTTTTCCATAAGGACTTGAGTCCTTAACAACTATTGAACCAGACTAAAGTCCGTACTGCAAATGTTAAAACTATAACAGAATAGTACGCAATTGACTACTTAGCAACTTTTCGAGCTTGTTTAACCATTTCAATGAGAGTGTGGTGAGCATCTTCGGCGTCTTTTAAAGTGCGATCAAAATTTACTCTAACAGGCACTGTTTCGTCGTTGACTTTAGCGCTTAAATCCATACCGTTGGCATCAATAGCGAGCATTTGAGCTTCCGTTGCCTGCGGTTGGTCGCCAAATGCTTGAGCATATAGCACGACAGCACTCGCGTGGTCTTCGTTCATGTGAGTGCAGATGCGATCGCTAATCTCAGTGGAAAACGGTTCTGACATGGGAGATTCCTCAGATGCAATATCGATCGATTGTACTGCGATCGGTACAAAGTTTTCAACCGCGATGAATTGCCTCAAGATTTATCCGTGACAACTAACTAAATTATATCCGCGTTAATCGGCGTTCATCTGCGGTAAAAAATCCAATCATTCAACTACAATGATAAAATATTACTTTCTCAATAGAGGGTACTCACATGAACAACTCTAGCGCTTATATCGAACTACTCAAAACATTTCCTCCCCGACGCATAACTGCTGAGTAGGAATTAATTGTAACTCAAAAAGCGATCGATTCTCTGTGGAACAAAGGCGAACTGACTTCAGACGAACGCGACTATCTAAACGTACTTAGAACTCTAGTTTATGAATGCGAGCATACTTGAGAACCCATACCTGACATTTATGGAATAGAACTGTTAAAAGCTTTGATATAAGAATTTAGCCTTAGACAAAAAGACGTAGTTTCTATTTTGAAAGCCGAGTATATTGTCTCAGATATATTTCATTAAAAGCGTCAACTTACAACAGAACATATACAAAAAATTGCAGGTTTTTTCGGTGTCTCGTTGGCTATTTTCTTTCCACTGCATCCAACACCTAATAACTCGCAATGAGTAAAAATGGCGTCTACACAAACATAAATTTTATGGCCGATAGAATTCGCGTCTGCACAAACAAAGTCCGCCTTCGCGGACTGAAATAAAAAAGACTAAATTCCGTGTAAGGTGCGCAATGCGAACCCTACAAATCTGGTGTAGTAGAAGGTGCGCAATGCGCACCCTACGAATGATGAAATACGAATCATTTAACTTGCCAAAAACTACCTAACTAAAAGATCGATCGTCAAAAGGCAATTCATCAAACTGCGAATCAATATCAGCCTCAGAATTCGCAACAGGGGAATTAGCGCGAGATGCCGGCGGCTTTGCTGAATGCACCTTTGCTACTGGTAACTTTGTTGCAGATTCCGATTTCTGTAGGTTAACTACCGGCAACTCCCCGCCATTTTCTCCATTTTTACCCGTTTGATTCCACAACATCATTCCCAGCAAACCATCAACCAAACCGCCACCGCTACCGTTGCCTGTTACCGCAACATCCGGCACAACTCGCACTTTGCGATCGCCTATAATTTGCATTAACTGCAAAGCCGTATAACCGGAACCTCCCAAAGCCACAACACCCGCGCGATAAGCTTCAGCTTGAGCATTTCCCTTCACGCGAATCGACTCTGCTTCGCCTTGAGCTTGTTTCACCTGAGAATTTGCTTTCAACTCAGAAATCTTCACGCCTTGTTCGGATTTGACCATCTCTTGTTGAATCTCAGCCAGCGCCGTTTCCCGCACCAATTGTTGCCGCTGAGTTTGTGCTAATTGCTGCACCTCATAAGTCTTGCACTGTTCCTCAGCAATTTTGCGATCTGTTTGAGTTTGCATCAACTCTGCTGGCGGCAAAATATCCCCGATTAAAGTATCAATTGCCTGCACGTCGTAGGTACGCAAAGCTGCTTTGATATACTCGGCGGCTTCGGCTTGCCTGCCGCTTCTTGCCGAGAGAAAATCTAATACAGAATAAGCTTGAGCAGAATTGCGGAAATAATTCCCAATTGTCGGCTGCAAAACGTGGTCTACTAAATTCTGCATCGAACCGACGCGGGAGATGACTTTCGGAGCATCCAAAGCGCCGACGTGAATAATCTGAGCTACTTCTAAATCAAAGGCAAAACCGTCTTGAGAACGTACGGTTAAAGACGAAAGTTTAGAATCGTAACTGTGCCTTTCCGTTTTGCCCGACCAATTCAATACTATGTTAGTAGTCGGTACTAACTCTACTTTCAAAATGCGCGTATTCAGCGGATGTTTTCCCGGATAAAGAGGAGTTACCCACACGCCTTTATTGCCGACATTTACTAAATTTCCGTGAGTGAAAGCAGCGCCACTCACATCTTCTGAGGTTTTGCCTACATAAGAAATAACCGCGCCGACATAGCCGATCGGGATTTCCGTCATCGGTACTTGTTCCACCCCGACAAACCAAGGATTTAAGTTCCAAGAACCGGAAAGCAAAACCTGTTCCTGCAAGCCGCGCCGCCCGCCGCCGCTGATAAATTTCTGTGCGTTTTGGAAGTTGTCGTGATTCGGAATAATCGGCCCTGCAATTTCTCCATCTTGGATCGGAACGCCGTCATAAGTTGTCACAACTCCCACTTTATCGGGAGCAATTTTGTACAGTTTCAACTGTTCCGCTGTCATCCCGTGTTTGGGAGCATTAGCTGCTGTAATTACCGTAAATAATGCTGTATTTATCCGATAGCTACCGCCCGTGAGAAGGCCGAGTTGGCGACCTTTTTCTCCACCGCTTTTAAGAAATTTGCGAGCATCTTGAAAATTGTCGCATTCTGTGATTTTGCCTAGGATGCGCTGCGGCGGAATCGACTCCCCGGCGGCGGCGATAATTAAAGCAATTTCACCTTGGGGAACCACAGTTAGAGACTCTTTGCGAACGTTGTACTGCAAAGGCCAATAACCCCAGTGCCAACCGGGGGGCAAAGTATCAGCTTGATATCCAGCTTCTCCGTTTAAGGCAATTAAATCTCCGGGGGGTAAAGACTTGCCGCCGAAGCTAAACTTTTTACTGACAATTCCGACTTCACGATCGCCAATTACCACCAATCCGCCAAAAAATAGCGGCAGCACCAGAATAATTATCATACCGCCGATCGCGATCGGGATAAATCCGCCGGGATCGAGCTGCATTGTTTGCACGGGAACAGTGCTGCGTAACTGCCCTAGCTGCAAGCTAGAATCAGGTTTTGCGGCTAGCTGAGTCGAGGTTTGATTTGCGGGGGGGATATTGCTAGCCGCTAATACTGGCGAGGGTTTCAAACTGGTTATTGCACTGAGGGCTAAAGACGCCGAAACAGCCGCTGCAAACTGTTTTAAAACGCGGACTTTGACTTGAGATTTGGACAAAAATGAATAAAGCATTTTTTTGATCGGGGCTAATTTGTCCTAGGAGTTCCAGCTTAGCCTTACTAAAAAGTTTTTACATAAAACTTAAGGTCTTATTTATCATTATTTGCGGTCATAATAGTCATATTTCTCAGTAAAAAAAATACTGCTCATTAAACTACAGGCTGACAATCCCCCGTTTTAATGCGGAAATCGCGGCCTGCGTGCGATCGCTAACTCCCATCTTGCTCAAAATATTGTTGATGTGAAACTTGACGGTGCTTTCGCTGATGTGCAAAACTTCACTAATCTCGCTGTTGCTTTTACCAGCGACTATGAGGCGGATGACTTCTAATTCGCGATCGCTCAATTCAGGCCCACTCAGGCGATCGGCTAACTTAACACCCACTGCCAGCGGAATGTACTTTTTACCCTCAAAAACAGCCCTAATTGCTGCTAAAAGCTCCTCTGGTTCCGCATCCTTCAGCAGATAGCCCTTAGCACCAGCTTGCAATCCGCGATAGATGTTTTCATCGCCGTCATAAGTCGTCAGCACCACAATCCGGGCGCTGGGAAACTCCGCACAAATCGCAGCAATGGCGGCGACTCCATCCATCACCGGCATCCGCCAATCCATCAGCGTTACATCGGGCTGATGTTGGCGGAACATTGTCACAGCTTCTTCGCCGTTGCTTGCTTGCGCCACAACTTTAACATCTGATTCCTGCTCCAGCAGTGCCACTAAACCTTGCCGCACAATATAATGATCGTCGGCAATTAAAACGCGAATAATATTTGATTGGTTAATCATGTTTACCCTGTTAATTTTATCAAAAAAAACGAAAGTATCACTACAAACTTACTATGTATGGTACGAAATGTGCACCTCACTTTACTGGCAATTAACTGAAACTATAACTTCTGTTCCGTTTCCAGGGCTGCTGTTTACAGTTAGCTGCGCGTTAATGCGATCGGCGCGTTCTCTCATCCCCAATAAACCAAAGCCATTGCTCAAACCGATACTTTCCGTATTAAATCCCTGTCCGTTGTCTTGCACCCGCAAAATAAACTTGGCTGTTTCGTAAATAAACTCAATTTTGATCGCTGTAGCTTTGGCATATTTAAAAGTATTTGTTAATGCTTCCTGCCCGATCCGCAACAGATTATTTTCTACCTCTAATGGTAGGGAATATGGCGTGCCAACCATTTCAATAATAGTGCGCGTATCAGTATCTGATGACATTTGTTGAGCAATTTGGTTGAAAGCGCTATACAAATCGCCATCTTCTAAAAGTTGCGGGCGCAGAGATTCTACGGAGCGCCGTGCTTCAGCAAGTCCAGAGCGAGCCAATTCGCAGACTGTTTTCATGTGTCCCTGTGCTTGTTCTGGATTCGCTGCCATTACCCGTTCTGCAGCTCCCAAATGTATGATAATGCCTGCAAAAGTTTGTGCTAAAGTGTCGTGAATTTCCCGCGCCATGCGGTTGCGCTCTTCTAGAATATTTTGGTCTATG
The DNA here is from genome assembly GCF_036701435.1 of Microcoleus sp. Pol12A5. NCBI lineage: Bacteria > Bacillati > Cyanobacteriota > Cyanophyceae > Oscillatoriales > Microcoleaceae > Microcoleus > Microcoleus sp. Pol12A5. Next base: position 13,287 of record NZ_JAUBQU010000040.1, on the reverse strand, counting down.
AGTTGTTTAGACATCCTTCTCAGATGCAATTGATTTTCGACGCGCACTAAAACTTCTTGTTGTTGAAAAGGTTTTGTAATATAGTCTACTCCCCCCAGAGAAAATGCTTTTACCTTATCGAAAACTTCTTGCAAAGCGCTGATGAAAATTATTGGGATATCTTGAGTTTTTGGAGTAGCTTTGATCTGCTCGCAGATTTCGTAGCCATCCATTTGAGGCATCATAATATCCAGTAAAATTAAGTCTGGTAAGTTTGCTTTGATAAAGTTTAGAGCTAATTGGCCACTGGGAGCTAGGTAAACTTTATACCCAGCGACAGATAGTATGCCACTTAAAAGTTTTAAGTTCTCAGGACAATCATCAATCACTAAAATACTTTCTTCGCCGGTAAAACTGAGGTTTTTGTTCATGTCTCATCCCTCAATGTGTGTATTAAATTTAGCAACTGTTCGTACTGAAAATTTTTAATGCAAGCTGCGCTCGCCCTAGCTAAGGGCTGATTGATTTCGCGAATTTGACTGATTACTGTTTGCATCTGTTCCAAATCGAGATTGCTAATAGCTTGCTGCAGATTGGCTACTAACTCAGGAGGCAATTCAGAAAATGCGGTTTTTGTCAATACATTTACTTCATTTTCTGGGAAACTGGGGGCAGCATTTAGTTCTTCAAAAACGAATTGCACCCCGATATGTTTGTGCAAAACATCAAATATGTTTGCTTCTCTAAATGGTTTGCGAACAAAATCATCGCATCCGGTAGAAAGAACAACGGCTTTTTCTTCCTCAAAACTACTTGCTGTTATGGCAACAATTGCTGTAGCTTGAGTTTCGCTCACATCTTCGCCACCTTTAACAAGGGGGGAAGTAGATGATGCTTTGGCTTTAATTTGTTTGGTAGCTTCATACCCATCCATCACCGGCATCCGCATATCCATAAAGATTAAATGCGGTGAATATTGCTCCCACTTTTCTATTGCTTCCATCCCATTTTTGGCTTCGTAGACTTCAAAACCGATCGCGGAAAGCAGTTTAACCAGCAGTTGGCGGTTGTCAAAAGCGTCGTCTGCAACGAGAATTCGATAGCGGGGTTGATTGGGTGCGATCGCAATAACTCGTCTAGTTGGCTGTTCCCGTTGGCGATCGGTACTTTCAACTACATTAAATTTAATGTCAAATTTGAAGATAGTACCGCCTCCAGCACGAGAACTGACTGTCATTTCACCGCCCATTAACTGTACAAAAGAACGCGCGATAGCTAAACCTAATCCTGTTCCTTGTTGCGATTATTCTCCAGTTTTAGTTTGCACAAAAGCTTCAAAAAGCTTGTTTAATTCACTACCATCAATTCCCTCTCCCGTGTCTTCTATCTCAAAGCAGATTTGCTGAGCAAGATTCTGATTTTTAATTTTCACATAAATGCCACCTTCCGATGTGAATTTAATCGCGTTAGAAATCAAGTTAATCAAGATTTGGCGCAATTTAATTTCATCAGTTTGCACATATTGGGGAAGGTCTGACATCCGCTCGACTAAGAACTGCAATCCCTTATTTTCTGCCGGCAGTTGGAACATATTTTCGATGTCGTCCAGTAGGCGGTGGAGGTCAAAATTTGTCGGGTTGAGCGTCGTGCGCCCCGCTTCTATTTTGGATAAATCTAATACTTGGTTAATCAGTCCAAGCAAATGTTCTCCGCTGCGGGTGATAATATCCAGGTGTTCTTGCTGTTCCTGCAAGAGGTTAGAACCGCGATTCAACAGTTGGGAAAAACCCAGAATTGCATTGAGGGGAGTCCGCAATTCGTGGCTCATATTTGCGAGGAATATGCTTTTTGCTCGGTTGGCTTCTTGTGCTGCGTGTTCGGCTCGTTGTCGCTCGATAATTTCTCGCTGGAGTTCGAGAGTGCGATCGCTCACTTGCTGTTCTAAAGTGCGGTTGTAGTGGGCTAAAACTTTTTCGGCTTGTTTGCGATCGGTGATATCTTGAAATGTGGCGATCGCATAATTAATTTTACCAGTTTCATCCATAATTGGTGTGCTGGAAACTTCCAAGGAAACAATCTTATCAGGTCGGCGGAACTCCATATCATCTACTTTGACAGTTTCACCCGTCAAAGAACGCACTATTGGCATTTGTGCGGTGGGATATAACTCGTTAGTTCCTGCTAAATAAGCTTGACCGATTTCGGCAAATTGAGCGGCATTTAATTCGGGTATATAATTGATGCCACTGAGTTGGGAAGCTGTGGGATTTGCGTAGGAAATTTGTCCGGCGCTGTCAATTACTGTTACTCCAATCGGCATCGCATTGATAAATTGAGTAAGGCGATTTTCGCGTTCTTTTACTTCTGCATAAAGTTTAGCATTGGTAAGTGCGATCGCCGCTTGTCCCGATAGCAATTGCAAAACTTCTAAACGTTCGGGAGTAAAAGCTTGTGTAGTGAGGTTATTTTCGAGATAAACAATAGCAGCCAGTTGACCTTGATTCATCAAAGCAGCACACAAAATAGATTTGGGCTGACGAGCTTTGATGTAAGAATCATTCGTAAAATTGCCTTCACGAGGGGCATTATTTAAAACCACATTTTCTTTGGTTCGGGCGACATAATTGATAATTGTTTCAGAAAGTTTCTGGCAATTTTTAACTGGTTCAGATTGCAACACCGTTATCCGTTCGTCGTTCACTGCACCTTCAGCTTCAATCAGCAATTTGCCTTGACTTTCTAAAAGTAAATATCCTTTTTGAGTCCCGACATTTTCAATCAAAATTTTCATCAATCTGGACAGTAATTTATCCTGTACAATTTCCCCAGCAATTGCTTCGGAAGCTTTCATGACTGTAGCGATATCCAAGGAAGAACTAGAACGGCTGTTCGTAGTAGATGTAGTTGAACTTTTTTTACTTACAGGTCGATCAATCGTAAATAATTGCGGATATCGCGTTTCTAAATCTTTAACTTTAGCCGCCGCACCCCAGAGTTGATAGCAGTAACAGGATGCCTGCATATAAGCTTTGGCTGTTAATTCTTTCCCCCTGGATAAATAGAACTTGGCAGCGAGTTCGTAAGCGAGAGCGGCTTCGTGGATGTACTCGTTTTCTTTGGCGAGGGAGATGGCGCGATCGTAATAGTCGATTGCTTCCACAACTTGACCCAAAACTTCACTCCGAAGTGCTTCTATTAAATAAAATTTATGCAAGTGATTCATGGGAGCATGATGCGCCCAAGTACGCATTTTCTCTTGGCTGCTATTCACGCGATTTAGTATAGCATTTCGTTCGGAGTTTGCAGATTTCTTAAATATAGTTAAATGCGCGAGAGAGTCATAAAAATAAAAAACAGGAACAGCAACCATTCCTGTCATACCAATTAAATACTGTTCGGCAGTTACTGCATTATCTGCTGCCTGATGAGCTTCATCAAATAAATAGCATAAAATTAATTTATTCAAATAAAATAAAGCTAAACCTTGTTTGTCTTGAGTAGCTTGATGTATAGATAAAAATTAAAAATTCGTTTTCATTATAATCATCACTATTTAAATCAAGAGTGTTGGTATTTTTTTTTTGTAAATTGCGAACTATTTGTAAATACATTACTACCCAATTAAAGCTACTTTTTTGTCGAGTTTTGCTAAGAATTTCACAATAATTTATTATTTCCTGTTCTAGTGCAACAAGTTCATAACCCATTGAATATGAATTAAAGCAGCGATCGAATAAAGCATAACCAATAAATTCAAAATCTCCTGTTTCCACTGCACTATAATAAGCTTCAAGTAAAATTTTTCTACTTTCTTTTAGATGCTTTTTCCAATGTATAATGTGATTGCCAAAAGCATCTAAAACTCTAGCCTTAACTTGGCGAGCATTAAAGCGTTCTATTAACTTTAAGGCTAGCTGGGAGAATTCATAACCTGCCTCAATATCTACAACAATTCCACACAAAACAACGCCGTAGGCTGCATAAGCAAAAGCAGACCAGATTGAATTTCCGTATTTGATGGATAAATTGACATTAGCTAAAACAATTAGTGTCATTAAATCAGGATTAGTTAAATAGGTAGTACCTATCATTCTTGAACAAATAAATAAAGCGGTTCGAGCTTCTGGTTGGGTCATTTCAGGCAACTCAAATAATTCTTTTATTTCTCGTCCCTTTAACAGGGTATTTGTTTCTTCAAAACCCTTTTTAATCTCCTCAGTTTTGGGCTGTTCTGGTAAATCAATTCCTAACAACTTAAGAAAAAATAAACCTGTTTGCACTCCTTTTTTAAAGTTGCCTTGAGACATATGAGCTTGAATAATCACATCGTAAATTTTTGCTTTAGAAATTACTATTACTGTAGATTTTAATGCAATCTCTGATAACTGATTCATGATGATAAAATTACCTGTTAGATAGGCTGTCTCTACTGCTTCTTCATAAAGGCACAAAGTTAAGTTATAGGAATTTTTCCAACTATCTGCACTCAACATTTTTAGACCAACATTAAAATGCTCAAACGCTGCTTCATAAGCAGTTGATGCTTTAGCCTTTTGACCTGCTATCAGGTTTAGATGCGCCAGTTCATCTCTTTCTCGCTGATGGGAAATTAGATCGCAACCAAAATTTAGTTGATTGACAATTTCAAAAATTTTTTCTTCTGTAGGATAGGCATTTGGGCTGCCATCTACGCGGCTATTTTGCAGCAAAAATCGCCCAATTTTTTGATGTAAAATTGGCTTACCATGTTCGGAAATTAGCGAATACGCCGCTTGCTGAATTCTGTCATGGACAAATTTGAATTCTAGGAATTGGGACTTGGGTAATTTCCCTGCAATTTCTAATTCCACATCTCCCATGTTCCCCAGCAACACGACTAAATTTTCAGCAACGGCGGCGTACAACTCATCCGCCGTTTGTCCCACAGATTTTCCGCAAAGTGAGGCGAGGGTTTTCAGATCGAATTGATTGCCAATGCAGGCTGCTATTTTTAACGTTTCCTGCGTATTCTGTGACAGTTGTTTAATTTTGCCAGCCATCAATTCGACAACATTATCAGTGAAATTTCTCGCTTGAATTTTATCTAAATCCCACTGCCAACTCCCCTGGCTCCCCTCTTGGTAAGACTGGTCTGTTTCATTCTCTTGTAGGGGCAATCCCCCCGTGGTTGCCGCAATATCTGAAAGCCCTGTAGGGGCAATCTCCCCACGCGCGGCGAAGCTATCCCGTAGGGAATCGCCCTCGTCTATCGGCTGGGGGGGCACGGGGGCACCGCCCCTACAAAACCCTGGTTTTTGTGAGAATGAAACAGCCCTGGGGGTAAAGTCGAATTGTAATAGCCCTTCTGTATAAAGCGATTTGAGAAATTCATTCATAAAGAAAGGATTCCCACCCGTTTTGAAAAAGACTAACTCCGCAAGGGAGTTGACTCTTGCTTCCTGGCAATTCAGGGCATCGGAAATTAGTTGAGTAACAGAGGCTAAATCCAAAGGTGACAGGAAAATGCGATCGACATTTGCCCCTGTTTTGATAATTTCTGCAATCGTTAGCATTAACGGATGAGCCGCAGAAACTTCGTTATCCCGATAGGCTCCAATTAAAAACAGTCCCGTTGACGAAGCGCCGAGCAGCAGTTGCATCAGTTTCAGAGATGCCCCGTCAGCCCACTGCAAATCATCGATAAATATTGTCAGAGGATGTTCGGGTTTAGTAAAAACTTTAATGAAGTTTTGAAACACAAAATTAAAGCGGTTTTCCGCTTCTGCCGCACCCAATTCTGGCGGCGCGGGTTGCTTGCCGATAATTAATTCAATTTCGGGAATTACGTCAATAATGACTTGAGCGTTGATTCCCAATGCGTCTAATAATTTTTCCCGCCATTCTTTAAGTTGTGCTTCGCTTTCTGTTAACAGTTGTTTGGCTAAATCCTGAAAAGCGCTGACAATTGCGCTGTAGGGAATGTTGCGCTGATATTGGTCAAATTTGCCCGATATAAAATAACCACGCTGTTGAGTAATCGGCTTGTATAATTCTTGCACCAAAGCTGATTTGCCGATACCCGAATATCCCGAAATCAGCATCAGTGAACTTGTGCCACAGACATCTTTGCCTTGTTGGCTGACTTGTGCAAAAGCTGTCAGTAAGCTATCAATTTCTCGCTCTCTGCCATAAAGTTTTTGTGGAATTTGAAAACGGTTAGAAATATCTTGACTCCCTAGGGTAAAAACTGATATATTGTTGTGGCTGTGCAGTTGATTTAAACATTCTTCTAAATCCGCTTTTATTCCGATCGCACTTTGATAGCGCTCCTCAGCGTTTTTTGCCATCAACTTCATGACAATATCGGAAATAATTTGCGGAATTTCAGGATTCACCTGAGATGGAGACAAGGGCTGTTTAGCGAGATGACTGTGTACTAATTCCAGCACATCATGGGTGTCAAAAGGCAGTTGGTATGTCAGCAGTTCGTAAAAGGTAGCGCCCAGGGAATAAAAATCTGTGCGGTAATCTAAACTTCTATTCATTCTGCCAGTTTGTTCCGGCGACATATAAGCAAGAGTTCCCTCTAAAATGTTGGGATTTTTTATGGTGTTATTCTCCCGCGTCAACTGCGTCGAAATCCCAAAGTCGATGATTTTGAGTTCTCCGCTAGCTGGATTGAAGACAATATTTGAAGGGTTAATGTCTTTGTGAATGATGTTGGCGCTGTGAATTTGTTGTAAACTTTCTATGGTTGCGATCGCAATTCGCAAGAATTCTGCAATACTAAATTTTTGCTGCTGCATCCAAATTTTCAAGGATTCGCCGCCAAAATCCTCCACAAACATCACCAGCGTGTTTTGATATGGCTGCAAATCATAGGCTTTTATACAGCCACTCAGATTCAGAGATTGTGTAATTTTATACTCTGTGCGATAGCGGGCGAGTTCTTGGGGCGTGGGATAATTTTCTTTGAGGATTTTGAGGACAACGGGGAGACTGTCGGGTTGTCGGAATGCTCGGTAAACCAGGGAGTTTGCGCTTTCGTAGATGAGCTCTGTGATTTCAACGCCCGGAAGAGTCAGCATATTCATACCGCTGTCAACTTTGCAGTAGAACATAGCATAAATTTGCTCCTCACACCAGAGGTGCGTGAGCCATCAGTGGATTTTAGATTTTAGATTTTAGATTTGACTCCACATCTGAGATTTTAGATTTTAGAAGCCAAGACAGGCTTCCAACCCAATACAGCTTGTTCGATAATGTCAGCGGCGCGCTTGACTCCGCAGGATCGCTCGATCGCCCCTTGCATCTCGATCGCCCTTTGTTTATACGACTCTTGGGTTAGGACTTTCACAATTGCCGATCAAACTTTAGCAACGACGCTGAACATTACATATAGCAGTTCGGTTGTCTTATTTTGAAGCAAGTCTCAATCCACGGGTTTGTTTTAGGCGATCGCTAGCAACGCACCCTACAAGCTAGGCGATCGCACTTGAAGAATTATTTGATGACTATTTTGAGAGATTCAGGACAAGCGATAGCCTTATCAGTGGCACTATCTTTCCTACAATTCATAATGAAAATCTCTCTACATTCTCCATTGGCAGCAGATGGAAAAGAAATTTCTTTTGATTTACCTGGATCTAAAGCAACTATGTCTTTACCCAAAAAGTGTCCCGACCTACCGCAGAAACTTACCCATTTATCAGCATCAAACCAGACTTTTTCACCACTTACATTGATAATTTGAAGTGTATCAGCCTGATAGTTATCCTTAGCACAACGATATTGTGCTCCGTTTTCCCGTGTTTTGCATTTAGTTGCTCCATCTGGCACAGGTGCAGCTAGCACAAAATTGAACATAGATGCAAAAGTCAGTCCCACACACGCTAGAGACGTAGATAAAAACCCTGATTTTTTCATTTTTATTGTTCCCTCAATAAATTATCTCTTCTATGTACAACTTTTATCCTATAAAGATACTCCAAAAAAACTCTCTTTAAGTTGAGTTTTAAATTAACCGAACGATCGGTTTGCAACTAATCTTATGTCGGATCGACAACCTGTACTTTTGTTCAGGTGTCGCCTTAAACTACTATCCAAAGCCTGCCACACGTAGCGATACCTAGCCAAAAGTTCAGGTAATCTACTCAACTAAAGGTTAGTTCAAGCTAGCTAATTTTTTTAGGAGAAAAACTAAACTTTAAGCTAGCTACTTTAGCCGGAAAATTTCATAAACTAAATTTACGCAAACACCAGCACTAGCTTAGCTGGAAAAAACAAATAAGGAGTTACTTCCTTAACAATTAAGTCAGGAGCAAATCTCATGTCTTTTGAATTTGAAAGCGTGAATCATTTTTTTCAAAAAGTATCGCAAGATCCAGAACTCCAGCTACAGTTCCGATCGGTAACGGATCGGGAAAGCTTAGTGAATAAAGCGGTAGCCCTGGGCCAAGAAAAAAGCTACAGTTTCTCCTCAACAGAGGTTTCTGAGTGGCTGGAGTCGATGACTGCCCAGCATCAGAGTCAGTCAGATACTTCAGGCGAGTTGTCTGACAGTGAATTGGAAGCTGTTGCTGGCGCTGGACCTGTCGGGGGTGCTATAGGAGCAGCGGCAGGTGCTATAGGTGGATTTTTCAGCGCTATTTTCACAGGAAAATTCGATGAGATAGGCGAGAAAATGGTAGAAGGAGCTGTTGCTGGGGGTGTCGCCGGTCTCCTTACTCCTGGAGCATAGGTAATCTTTTGTTGAATCCAACACCGAAATCAAAAGGAGAAATCCAATGGACAGCACTAATCATTTTTCCCAACAAGTCGATCGAGATTCTGCCGTACAACAGCAACCGTCGCCAGCCAATTCTGTTGCTGAAGAATTGAACGATACGGAATTAGATGCGATCGCAGGCGGTAGGGGTTTTATGTTTCAAGATTGGCATAATATCCCCCGTTTCTCTCCGATAAATTATGAGGCAGTAGTGGGTAAAAAGGTTGGATAGCAGGCAACTTTGCTAGGAGTTGCTTCAATCGCTTTTGGAAGCAAATTTCACTAATTATGTCAGGAGAAAACATCTGAGGGAAAGCAACAATCAATCTTTGCAAGAAGTACCGTCCGAGTCGTTCGCAATCGCAGCATCCGTAACAGACAACTCAACTAATCAAGAATTGGACGAATTGGAATTAGATGCGATCGCAGGCGGCTGTTCCGATGGGGCCGATCGAGAGCGGGCTGCCGGTATCCCTGTTATCACAACCAGCCAACAACTCCCATTTATACCGCGCTTGACAATCCCTATGAATGTGTTTGATTTTTTGAGTTCCTAACACAACTTAAAGGAGGAAACATCTGATGGAAACCAACAATCGATTTTCGCAAGAATTACCGTCCGAGTCATCCCAAATCGCAGCATCAGAATTGGAAAATTCAACCGATCGAGAATTGGATCAATTGGAATTAGATGCGATCGCGGGCGGCCGTTCCGATATGGCCGATCGAGCTCGGGCTGCGGGTATCCCTGTTATCACAGCCAGCGGTCCAAGGCCCAACATTTTTGGTCGTGGTCTGCCCATGCAATTAATTGAAGAAGCGTCGCGCGCATTTGGCAATCGGAACTGAGCGACTAATAATTGCCAAAAGCCACGCGCTCGATAAGGCTAAAATTTGCAAAGCAATCGCAGAGTATGCGATTGCTTTTCCGTCGAAAAATGACAACTATAGCAATCCCCATCTACAGAAAATATGAATGCTATGCAGCCCGTATACCTCATGCAGCAAGCCCCCGATCGCGGTAACACTACAATATTTAGCGTAGGCTTAGTTATCCTCTGCTTGCTATTGCTAATTTTGTTGTGGTTGCCTGATTTGCTAACAAAAAAATAACCATTTCACCAACGAACAATGTACGGGGTGTAACGGATAAAACTGAAATATTGCATCATTTTTAATAATGCTTTTATGAATGGTCAAGATGCCCGATCCACAAGAAATTTACTCTTTGTGGAAGGGGCATTTTGCCCGTTCTTGAAAATTGTTTTACCTTGAATCTCTACTTTATCTGCCTCGCCACTAATCGAGCAAATAATCCTCCCTGTTTTACCAATTCCTCAAACGAACCAAATTCTACCAAACGGCCTGCCTCAATTACATAAATGCGATCGGCATTGCGAATCGTACTCAGGCGGTGGGCGATGACAACTCGCGTCACATTCAACTTATCCAAACTCTCAGTAACGATCGCCTGCGTGCGGTTGTCCAAAGCACTCGTAGCTTCATCCATCAGGATAACCTTTGGTTTGACAACCATTGCGCGGGCAATTAACAATCTCTGCCGCTGTCCTCCCGAAAGATTCGTGCCGCCCTCGCTGACAACCGTGTGCATTCCCATCGGCATTTGTTCGATATCGGCTGCTAAACCGGCCATTTGCGCAGCTTCCCAAGCTTCCTCCTGCGTTACCATCGCCCCGCAAGTAATATTGTCAAACATCGAACCAGCATTAATTCTGCCGTTTTGCAGCACTACTCCTAACTGCCGCCGCACAGCTTGAACGTCGAGGCCTGCTAAATCTTGATTGTCGTAATAAACAGTGCCGCTTTGTGCTATTTCAAATCCCAATAAGAGCCGAAATAATGTTGATTTACCGCTACCCGACGGCCCGACGATCGCGATAAATTCCCCCGGTTGAATATTGATGCTGACATCATCTAAAATTGGGGGCCCGTCATCGCGGTAGCGGAAAGTTGCGCGATCGATCGTAATTTGACCTTTCAAGCGGCCGGGATCGGCTTTTGTCGGGTCAGATTCCGGGATGCCCTGGACGATCGGTTTGGCTCGCTCCCACAGCGGTACAATTCCTAAAATATCCGTTAGGGTATTGCTCAAATCTGTGACGCCAGAAAGAAAGGTGCCGAAGGCGGAATTAAAAGCAAGAAAGGTTCCCATATTCAGTCCGCCACCTTCTGTTTGAGAAGTTTGCATAAACACAATTGCAAACCAAAACATCAAAATAGAACTGACTAACGGCAGCGCTTCGTTAAATACAGAAACGCTGTCGTCAATTCGTTTAATGCCAGTTCTTAGTTTAATTTGTTGGCTGTATTTTTTCGCCCAAGCTGCAAAGGCTCGCCCTTCGGCGGCCGCTACCCGCAGCTTTGATACTCCGTTAATCAGTTCTACTGTCAGCCCGTTAATGTCGCCTTCTCCTGTTTCCATTTTCCGCTCTTTTGGGATTAAGAGCAAGCTCGATGTGACTGTTACTATAACCGCGAGCAAAGTTAAACCAATTCCGACTAAAGCCAGCGGCAGGCTGTAAACAAACATCAGCCCCAAATTCAGCAGGGAAAATATCGCGCTCAAAAGTGTCCGCTGCGTCGCGCCGCTGAGTTGGGCGCGAATTTGATTAACTGCTAATAAGCGAGTCAGCAAGTCGCCAGAAGAATAGCTGCGAAAAAATCCCGGTTTTAATCTCAGCAATCGATCCCAAACTGCCGGCTGAAGAGTGCCGCTGGCAGCATTTTCTATCCGCAGCGTCAGAATTGTTTGGGCGATGCTAAATACAGCCCGTCCGATCGCCGCAACTAACAATACCAGCCCTAACTGCCACAGTAACAAACGATCGCTGTCAGGAATAGCATCATTGACCAAAATCGAGGTAGCTTGCGGCGTCACCATCCCCAACAGCGTTCCCAATATCCCCAGCCCGAAAGCAGCGATCGTGTCTTTTTCGTAGCCCTTCGTCCCGAAGCGAAACAGTTCCGCAGCGTTGCGAACTAATAGCGGCAGGGGCCGATAAAACATTTGAGTTTCTGACGACAACTCTTGGGCTACTGCTTTAGTTACCCGTTTGCGAGTGCGATCGATCGGATCGAACAAAGTATAGCGAGATCCCTTACCGGGCAACAAAGCTACAGGTCGATTGTCGGACTTTGTATAAGCCAGCAGCGGGCCGCAGTTCTGCCGCCACCAATCCCCAGCCAGGAGCACGCGGCGGGTGCGAAATTGGGACGATCGCGCGATCGCCTCCATCGGATCTTTAACTCGACCCAAATCTTCGGAACCCGCCGGCGGATTGACTGTTATACCTTGTGCCTTACCTACTGCCCCAGCAGCGATTAACAGCGGCGTTCCTTCCTCAGACAAAGCTGTTTTCCGGGGATGCAAAACCTCGGTTAAATCTCCCAAAGCTGTCTGAGTTACTTGGCGGTTTAGCTGTTCGCGTTCCTGAAAGCGCCGAAATTCCTCTGCTTTTTGCTGGGAAACCAGCAAGTTCAAGCAGCAGCAAAAATACTCGTGCAGCAAAGCTAAACTCGCGGGCAGCCAGTCGGCATTTTCCACCTCTGCTGTTGAGAAAATTTGCACCTCAACTTCCCCGGATGCCACCAGCAGCATATTCCCAGCCAAAGGAAACGCTGGGGAAGCGGAATTTAACTGCAATTCCCCGACACTCGCATCGCCCGACGAGACGCGCACCCAGACAACTGTTACCGGGGGCGATCGCAGCATTTGACCTTTTTGCAGCGATATCTGCTGCGACGCTGCTACAACCGCAGTTTCTGGGGCAACTTTGTCATCGGGGGCGTGAAGCGGATCTATGCCGTAGGGAATCCCCCGTTCTCCCAAACGCTGTATCCACCGTTCCACAAGCGATCGCATTTTGCTGTCACCAGCAGCAACTAAAGCGGCACAATCTGCGATCGCGATCGGTTCCAGTTCCGTTTCGGCGATCGCGATCGCCAGAAGTCCCCAGCCAGCTTTTAAATTTTCTCCCCCCCTTGTAGGGGCGGTGCCCCCGTGCCCGCCCTGGTTGGGGGGGGTAGCAGCGCCGAACAAAGCCTCGCCTGCACCGACGCCGAACAGATAATGGCGGTTGCCCGCAGGCTTCTCACTTTGTATCTGGGCTGCAAAGACTGCGATCGCGCCCGATCGAACAATCCATACCTGATGCGGGTCATTCAGCAGCAGCGGTTCATTTCCTTTAATTCGGTGCAGTTTCTTAACAGGATTTAGATCGAGCATAGTTAGTAATTTGCGATTAGTAATATCAAGTCGGGCAGGGGTTTAAAGCCTTGCCTCAAAGAAGACTGTGCGATCGAATCGATCGGGCTAATCCACAGATCCGCCGGGGATTTTAATCCCCGTCTCATAGCTAAAGTCGGTTTTAACTGAGATCTTGCACCATTCTCAATTAGCCATACGGCCAACCACTAACAGTGATGTCAAAACCCTGCTGACGAGCTAAACTCTGGGTGCGATCGATATTAATTAACAGCCCCAAAACTACTAGAGATGCCAACAAAGTTTCTCTCGCCAGTAGCGCCGCGTCTCCCCAATC
>NZ_JAUBQU010000195.1:0-6801 GCF_036701435.1 Microcoleus sp. Pol12A5 | reverse complement strand
TGACTAATGACTACGATCGCCATTTGATAGAACAGCCTATTGCCTCTGTAGTTGAAGGCTCAACGGGTTGACTGTTGAGCAATTGGTCGATCGCACTCCGCAGATAAGAAACCTGCACCGCCGCCGCATCGTCAGCGTTGTCGTCAATTAAACCTTTATAGCGCAGTTTGCCGTCTTGGTCTAACAAAAAAACCTCCGGCGTTTTAGAAGCCCCAAAACTTTCAGCCACATCTTGAGCAACATCTCGGATGTACGGGAAGTTGAGTTGATTGTTGGCTGCAAAAATTTTCATGTTCTCAAAACTGTCGTCGGGATACTGGTTTGCATCATTAGCATTAATCCCGATTAAAGTAACATCTCGATCTTGAAAATCTGCTTGAAGTTCTTTCATACGAGTGAGATACAACTGCACGTAAGGGCAATGATTGCACATAAATATGACCGCTATCGCCCGAAATTTTTCTAAATATCGAGCTAAATGGTGAACTTCGTCGTCAACTCCCGGCAGTTCAAAATCGGGAGCGTAGCCGTTAATGGGAGTACCCGTTGTATCAACTATTAAACTCATGTTTTCAGGAGGTGAAGAGCAGTATTTGCCAGCATGAAAGATGAAAATGTCAGCACGAATAAAATTGGCTGTTGTTTGGCTTTAGCTTAATTCTAGCCTTGCCAACAGCCTATTGTGATTCGTACTTCGCGATTTATTCCTCGTCTGGCTTTAGCCAACCTTGAGCCAGAGCTTGGTATCCAATAAGTTTGTATGCTAATTTGGCGGCGGTAAATTCTGAGACGACAGAATCTACAATAGGTGCTAATTCCATAATGTCACACCCGATTACTTCGTAGGACTCGAAGATGCGGCGCAAAAATGCGGTGAGGGAATACCAATTTAACCCGCCCGGTTCGGGTGTTCCCACTCCTGGAATTAAAGTCGGATCGATGCCGTCTAAGTCGATCGTCAAAAATACTCGCTTAGTTGTTATGCTGGCAATTGCCCGATCGGCCCAATCCGGTTGAGTAGCGATTTCCCTAGCTCGAATCACGTTTAGCTGTTTTGCTTTAATCAAGTCGGCTTCTTCCTTGCAGATAGCGCGAATCCCGATTTGCAGTGTCGGTAAGCCCATATCTACAATACGCCGCATCACGCAGGCGTGGTTGTGAATCGAGCCTTCGTATTCGTGCCGCAAGTCGCCGTGGGCATCGATTTGCACGACTGTGAAAGGTTCGTTTGGGTATGCTTGGCGATAACCTTCGACAACGCCTGCAGTGATGCTGTGTTCGCCTCCGAGGGAGATGACAAATTTATTTTCGGTAACTAGCTGATGCACTGCGGCTTGGGTGACTCGCAGCATTTCTGAGGATGAAACCCGTTGACTGTTGCGAGTATCGGCGATCGGCTCTTGTGTATAAATTCCGACATCGTAGCAAACTTCGGAATCCAATTCTTCGTCGTAGCACTCGAGTTGATGAGAAGCTTCTAGAAGTTTGGCCGGCCCGTTTTCGCACCCCCGGCGGTAAGTGGTGGTAGCTTCGTAGGGAATTGGCAAGATTACTACTTTGGCGGTGTCGTAGTCTGGTACAATTTCTGACCCCAGAAACGGTACGACAGCAGTGGAAACGATCGTTGGCATAAGGGAAATTTTAATACAGCAAAGAAGTCAGCAGGTTTAATCGTGACATAATATCGGCTCTAACTGCAAAGTCAGAAGGAAGAGGAATTAACCGCAGAGGGCACAGAGGGCGCAGAGGGAGGAGGGAAGGGATGTTTGGGATTTATGTCCTAGCGGTTGCCTCGAATTGCGATACGGTTTTTAGTATTGACTTGAGTTCTTTGCAGCCTTGCATTCATCTAAAATCTAAAATCTAAAATCTAAAATCGCATGACATCTTCTACTCCCACTTTGTCAACACTTATTTCGCCTCAAACTTGGCTGTGGAAAGGCTTTCCCATTTGCTACCAGGCTGCGGGTTCCCAGGGGCCTGCGGTGGTGTTTGTCCACGGTTTTGGTGCGTCTTGGGGCCACTGGCGCAAGAATTTGCCGGCGCTGGCTGCTGATTGCCGCTGTTATGCGATCGACCTCATCGGTTTTGGCGGTTCTGCTAAACCCGCGCCCAAACTTGAGATTGACTATACTTTTGAAACTTGGGGACAGCTAATTGCTGATTTTTGTCGGGAAGTTGCGGGCGGGCCGGCTTTTTTGGTGGGAAATTCGATCGGCTGCGTGGCAATTATGCAAGCTGCAGTGGATTTTCCCGACATTGCTTCTGGCGTAATTTTACTCAATTGTTCCCTACGCTTGCTGCACGATCGCAAACGCGCCGAATTGCCTTGGTATCGCAGTTTGGGAGCGCCAATCGCACAAAAAGTTTTAAATGTCAAGTGGATAAGTCAATTATTTTTTAAACAATTAGCAACGCCAAAAACAGTAAAAAAAGTGCTTTTGCAAGCATATCGCCGTCCTGAAGCTGTCAGCGATGAACTGGTAAATATGCTGCTGGAACCTGCCAAAGACAGCGGCGCAGTCGAAGTATTTGTAGCATTTATCAGTTATTCTCAAGGGCCGCTACCGGAGGATTTGTTGCCGCGTTTGAGCTGTCCTGCTTTGATTTTGTGGGGTACGGACGACCCTTGGGAGCCGATCGCATTGGGGCGAGAATTGGCAAAGTTTCCGGCTGTTGAAAAGTTTATTCCTTTGGAGGGAGTGGGGCACTGCCCGCAAGATGAAGCCCCGGAATTGGTCAATCCTATTTTACTCGATTGGATTAAAGAGCGATCGGTATTTGCAGAAAATTAGGGCTTTTACTTATTTCCGGCAGGAATAATTGGTTTGATTGAAACGCTTCGAGGTGCGTTAGCGAAGCGGCGCATAAGCGCTCTGATCGCGAAGGAATAAGTAGGAAGAATAAATTAGGACACGGCACTGCCGTGTCCTCGGTATCCTAATGATTGCAGCCGGAATTGATATTAGACAAACAGGAAACTATCAGGAGTAAAGCCGCCTTGAATTACAGCAATTTGGTCAGATGTACCAGCCAAATTGATGGAGTTACCAACAATATTGTAGTCAGAGAGACTCCCACGTAACTGAATGCGATCGATTCCCTGTTGGAAATCCTGAATCAGTGCAACTCCTGTTCCCTGATAGTAGCTAATTGCGGCATCACCGAGAACAAAAACATCTCTACCTCGACCGCCAATCAGCACATCCGTTTCATTGCTTCCCGGTGTAGCACTTGATGGATTTACTCCAATCAGGGTATCATTGCCGCGCAAACCTGAGAGTGTATCGTTACCATATCCTCCAACTAAAGAATTGTTTTGGATGTTTCCGGTAAGGACATCTACATTCGGAGTTCCTGTGACATTAACAAAATTCTCTACAGTAAAATTCAGAGTGCCGATACCCGGTAGATTGTTAACCGCCAAACGATTCTGCGACAAATCCACATTAATAGAAGCTGTGCCGCTACCTGTAGAAGCATCGATGGTATTAATCTGTCCTAAAGGAGCAATTATTTGTTCTATATTTTGCAGGGTATCTGTACCTGCTGCGCCTTTATCTACAATACCTTTAGCCTCAATGGTAATGCCGCTGCCCAGGGAAAGATAGCTAATTGTATCCGTGCCTAATCCTCCAGTTATGGTATCTGTGCCGCTACTACCTAGGATGAAGTTATCTAAACTATCTCCAGTAATATTGTCGTTTCCTGCTGTGGTGCTAATACTGTTAGCTGGCGGAGGGGGTGGAGTTTGGTTTTGGGGAGGTAAAGCAGAATTCGTAAGTTGTGCGCCTTGATTTTGGGGAGGTTGGTTGCCCGATGCGCCTTGATTTTGGGGAGGTTGGTTGCCTACTGCTGCTTGATTTTGCCCTGGAGGATTGCCTACTGCTGCTTGATTTTGCCCTGGAGGATTGCCCGGTGCGCCTTGATTTTGGGGAGGTTGGTTGCCCGGTGCGCCTTGATTTTGGGGAGGATTGCCCGGGGCATTGATTGGATTAGGAAATAGTGCTGACATGATGTAATTACCTGGATTAGTTTTCTAAGTTTGAATCAGTTGTCAGGCTAAAAAAATGAATTCTCAATCGGCCTTTGATTTAGTCTCTACAATCATTAAGTTGGTTGAATATGACATTTATCCCTGTCCTAGGATTACAGTTTTGTAATGTGGAGAAATTAGCGTTTTTCCGAATTTTGAGGTAAATTACGATCGCCCGGTGGGCGCGGTGGAATGCCCAGAATTTTAATCAACTCTGCTTCGGTGACTCCCAACTTTTTCGCTGCACCGGGAATATCTAAACGAGGAGGGGGCGGTGGGTTGGGCGGGCGATTATTTTCCGTTGGCGGTTCCGGCGGTTTGGCGGGTAGGCCCAAAGCTTCGATTAACTCGGCTTCGGTGACTCCTAATTGTTTGGCAGCAGCGGCAAAATCTATACGGGGCGGATGTCTGCGCTCTTGACTGGGTTCGGGCTGGCTCTGGGCGAGTACAGTATTAGAATTAGCTGTAGTTCGATCGGGAAAAGTCAAGCTGCTAAATCCCAGCAGCAAGGCTGTAGCAGGTAATGCCAGCAGTGAAGTAATTTTCATGATAGTTACGATCGCCGACCTAAAAATGTTTATAACTACATCAAACTCCCACAACATTACCTGCAACATTCCGAATAGATTACAGTTTTGTAATTTAAGTAAAGGCCTGATGGCGGTATAATCGCAACCGAATAGGTAAATCTATGAATGTTCTATACGTTGAAGATGAAGAAAAAATTGCCAATTTTGTTTGTATGGGCTTGAAAGAACAAGGCTTTGTGGTGGATTATTGCGATAATGGCAATGATGGCTATGGGCGGGCGATGGATAATGAATACGATGCGATCGTACTTGATATTGTTTTGCCGGGAAAAGACGGATTATCTATTCTCAAACATCTGCGAAAGGCTGGACGCAACGTACCTGTGATTTTATTAACTGCTCGCAATGAACTAGACGATCGCATTGAAGGGTTACATCTCGGTGCTGATGACTATTTGGCTAAACCGTTTTTTGTTGAGGAGTTAGTTGCTCGGATTTATGCTGTAGTGCGGCGTGCTTCGGGCGGTGGGCAAAATATTCTGAGTGTTGGCCCTGTTAAGCTCGATCGCATTCTGCGAGAAGTCACTTGCGATCGCCATGCGGTAGAACTTACAAGCCGCGAGTTTAATCTTTTGGAATATCTGATGCGATCGCCCGGTAGGGTACTCACCCGCACACAAATCCTCGAACATATTTGGGGTTATGATTTTAATCCGAATACGAATGTGGTAGATGTATGTATTCAACGCATTCGCAAGAAAATTGAACCGATCGGCGGTACAGGATGGGTTGAGAGCGTGCGCGGCGTTGGCTATCGGTTTCGCAAACCCGATTCCCCATCGTGAAATTGCAATCTTTTCGCTTTCGCATTGCTCTATCATCTGCTGTTCTAGCAAGTATTGCTTTGATTGGCTTTAGTATTGTTTCGTGGTGGTTGATTTACGATGCTAAAGTCAAACGTCTTGATGCTGAAATCAAGAATCAGTTAATCCAATCTACCCGCCCGCAATCGACCCAATGGGGTGCTTATAGTGATTCTTTGCCATCAGTTTTGGGCATGAATGATGGGGAAACAACCGCAGCTTTGCTGGTGACTGATAGAGATGGTAATTTGCTCTACCGATCGAGCCAGTGGCAAGATGGAATTGATGCTAATTCATTATGGCGATCGCTGCCCCAACCCCCTCCCGATCGTGCCAGAATACCTTTTCAATTAGAACCTCCCCCTCCACCCTATCCACCACCTCCCTATCCACCACCTCCCGATCGACCAGATTCATTTTCACCGAGAGAAAGAAGACCCCCGCGCGATCGACCTCCTCAATTCGATCGACCGGATTTTCCGCGAGTTTTCAAAGCTAAACTAGCAACCCAGCGTACTAAGAAAGCCGTTTGGCGTGTGGGCGCGATTCATTCTCCTCAAACTCAAATAGCCATCGCTGTTAACTTACAAGCGATCGATCGGGAAATGGCATCAATTGGTAATATCTTCCTAATTGCTATTCCCGTAGTGCTGTTACTCGTGGCGGGTGGAGCGTGGGTGATATCTCGGAGTATTCTATATCCAATTGGGCGACTCACGATGGCAATTCGCAATGTCACCGTACAGGGACTCGATCGGCGCGTCCCTGACGGAGCAACGGATATAGAGTTTGTAGAATTAATTTTTGTGTTCAATCAGATGTTAGAACGTCTAGAACGAAGTTTTAAACAAGCTTCTCGTTTTAGTGGAGATGCTGCCCACGAATTAAAGACTCCGCTGGCGATTTTGCAAGGCCAACTAGAACGGGCTTTGCATCAAGTTGAATCTGGTTCTGAGGTGCAGCAGACGCTGAGTAATTTATTGGATGAAGTGCGCCGTTTGAGTGAAATAACCCGTAAACTTCTCTTACTTTCTCACGCCGATGCCGGACGTATGGGTTTACATTTGGTTGAGGTGAATATGTCGGCTTTGCTATCGGAAATTGCAGAAGATATGGAACTGCTAGCACCGCATTTAGATGTGCAAATGGCAATTGCTCCTAATTTATATATCAAGGGTGATCGCGATTTGCTGGTGCAGGTTTTGCAAAATCTGGTTGGTAATGCGATTAAATATAATTTACCGGAGGGTTGGCTCAGGTTACAGGCTAACTGTCAGGGAAAAAGAGTAATTGTGAAAATTGTCAATAGTTCTCAGGATATTTCTTTGAGCGAGCGCGATCGTATTTTTGAGCGATTCCATCGCGGTGACTC
>NZ_JAUBQU010000194.1:0-6813 GCF_036701435.1 Microcoleus sp. Pol12A5 | reverse complement strand
CATGAAAGCAATCACCAAAGCAATTAAGACATTGCCTGAGCGATATAATCAAAATAAGGAGCTGCTTCCTTAGCATCATCCTGATTGAGCAAAGCCAAAGAAGCTTCCTTCAAACAGCGGATAGCTTCGACCATGCCAGGAACAGGAACGCCGAGAGAATTATACATTTCCCGAACGCCAATCAAACCGATGCTTTCGATCGGCTCTTTGTCACCCGCCAAGATACCGTAGGTAATCAGGCGCAAGTACCAGCCGTAGTCGCGCAGACACAAAGCCCGTTCGCGTTGGCCGTAAGCATTGCCCCCAGGAGAGATAAAATCAGGTCGTTTTTTCCAGAGTTTTTTACTAGCTTCTTCAACAATTTTCTTCTCACTGTCAGACAGCGCAGTAGCAATACGCACCCGCTGTTCTCCGGTTTTAAAGAAATCATTGATACTTTGGAGTTCGCCGGTACTGGGATAACGAAGTTCGTCGTCGGCTTGGAGAATAAATTGGCTAACTACGCTCATTGTTATTCAAATTTGAGGATAACATTAATAAACATTCCCATCTGTTGGCGACGGGATTCTTGGTTCGCAGACTCGCCTTGCTCCTAACATTTATCAATCCTAGAAGTAGAGGGTAAATCTCCCCAAGCGTTATGCTTGATGTTCAAGCCAGTTTCCTTGTGTTCCAAGGTACTGCGGGAAAAACTCAAAAACTGCGAGTGAAAGTTTGGATGTCGGCAGACACTGTGACTGTTTAACGAGTTTTTGCTACATCGCCCCAACAGCCGATCGCACCGACGGGATCGAGGCAACTCGCGACAAGCTTGACTCCCCGGTTGAAGCTTGGCTTTAGCAGCAATACGTTCAGCAGCAGGAAGACCGCCTGCAATTGAGCTTGAGTGCGATGGCTTACGCCCCGCTTCGCTACGACTTATCTCAGGAAAGAGAGAGCGATATTGCATTACCATATTAAATCCTACCATGACTACTTGTGACCAAATCTAAATTCCCCACCCCAAACTCGACGAAATTGGCAAACCCTTGCCAGCAAGGTCAACTGATTGAGATAGAGATTACCGCCTTGACCGACACCGGCGATGGAGTTGGTCGTTTTGGTGAGTTAGTAGTGTTTGTGCCTGATACAGTGACGGGCGATCGAGTCCTTGTCCGCCTCGTGCAAGTCAAATCCACCTATGCTAAAGGCAAGCTGGACACACTTCTGGAAGCCTCCGAACACCGCATCCGAGCTAACTGCATTGTCGCCGACAAGTGCGGTGGCTGTCAGTGGCAGCACGTAGATTATCCATATCAGCTTGCAGCCAAGCAAAATCAAATCATTCAAGCCTTAGAAAGGATTGGCGGATTTAGCAATGTGCAAGTTGATGAAATTTTAACGGGAAAAATCGAGGGATTTCCTCAATTTTTGGGATACCGCAACAAAGCGACTTATCCCGTGGCAATATCTGCAACAGGTCAAGTCCAAGCAGGTTACTATCAAAAAAGCACCCACAAATTAGTCAATCTCAATCAGTGTCCGGTGCAAGACCCGCGCCTCAATCCTTTGTTAAAAGAGGTCAAAGAAGACATCCACTGGCGGGATTGGCAAGTCTACGACGAAAAGAAACATACAGGAGAATTGCGTCACTTGTCCTTGCGAATCGGACGGCGCACGGGCGAGATGCTGCTCACTTTAATAGTTCGCACTGGAGACTTGCCGGGACTCGAAGAGCAAGCATCAGAGTGGCTGAAACAATATCCTCAACTGGTAGGTGTTTGTTTGAATATAAACCCCGCTCAAACTAATGTGATTTTTGGTGCTGAAACTCGCTGCATTGCGGGTCGTTCTTATCTGCGAGAAAGTTTTGCTGGTTTGAAATTTCAGCTAAGAGCTGATACTTTTTTTCAGGTAAATACAGAGGCGGCTGAAGCTTTGTTAGAAGTGATAGTAGGGGAATTGAATTTGCAGGAAAACGAGGTTTTGGTTGACGCTTACTGCGGAATTGGAACTTTTACTTTACCCCTGGCAAAACAAGTAAAAATAGCCATAGGTTTAGAAGTTCAACCGGCGGCGATCGAACAAGCAAAATTAAATGCTGAGTTAAATGACTTGAGAAATGTCGATTTTCAAGCGGGGACTGTAGAGAGTTTGCTGCCTTCCTTGGGCTTGACACCGGATATTGTGCTGTTAGATCCGCCGAGGAAAGGGTGCGATCGCGCGGTTTTGGAAGCTATCAAGGAAATCAAACCAAATCGCATTGTTTATGTTAGCTGCAAGCCTGCTACTTTGGCTCGCGACCTCAAGATTTTGTGCGAAAATGGGGATTATAAGTTAGCGCGAGTGCAGCCGGCGGATTTCTTTCCTCAGACTTCTCATGTTGAGTGTGTGGCTTTTTTGGTGCGGTGAATCAAAAGGGCGATCGACCTACTAGACTTATTGCATAAATCTTTGATTAATAGGGAAACCCTAGATGCAACGCAGATAATTTAAAGATTTTTTGCGAATGTATGCACTTTAAGCCTAGTGAGTAAGTGAGTACAAATAAATATAAACTTGGGGTAGGGTTGAGCAAATGAAGCAGCGTTTGCTATCTTAGAATACGGGTTTCAAACTCTAGGACTCGATCGGATTGTAGCGCTTTCTAAACCGGAAAATATAGCTTCCCGGTGGGTGATGGCAAAAGTGGGAATCCAGTACAAACAGAAGGTGGATTGCTGGGGTGCAAACTCGATCCAGTCCGGCCTGAATCAAGGAGAGTCTAGAAGTATAGAATAGAGGTTGCGAAACCGGCACACCGCCCGATCGCTCGCCCCCAGCAATTTGTTACCCTAAAAATAGAATCTTCCCTCCCTCAACTCTCTCCCATGAACAACACTTCTCCCCTAATTCAAACGATAACTCCAGAACGCTGGGCCGGGTTTAGTATGGACTTTATAGGGGCGGGTTACACGGGTGTGTTGGTCAAAAACGGCCGCGCCGTGCGTATCCTAAAATCCGGGCGACATTTCAGCTTCGCCCTTCCCCTGCTGGAACAGGCTCAAATTGTCCTCGTAGACACCAAACTCCGCAATTTGGAGGTGCAGTCGCACGGAGATTTTTTGTCTAAGGATCGATTTTTAATTGATGCCACTCTGACCGTTATTTATCAAGTTATAGATCCGAAACGGGTAGCTTTGGAATTGTCCGATCCTATAGGTGCTTTAGCAAGTGCAGTTAAGGATTGCATGGGATTAGCGATCGGGCAAATACCCCTACAACAGCTTATCAGTCAAGGACGGCTGTTGCTGCGCCAAAATTTGCTCGATCGCGTCCAAGATTTTTATACCCTAGGTTTTAACTTAGAAGACGTGCGAATTGGCGATGTCAGCTTTCCCGAAACCAACGGAGTTATTCGCCAAGTTGAGGGAATGAGTGCCCGACAGGAAGCAGAAAATGCCGCCGCCCTGCAAATGAGAATTGCCGAAGCCGGCCGCCCGATTGTTCCTCAATCTCCCGTACAGCAGTTAAACTTAATTTCAGGTAATTCTCCTGCGAGTCTTCCAGCTTCGGACACAGCAGCAGCGTTCGATCGAGATTTACAACAACTAACACAACAACTTGCTCAAAACAGCCTCCCTGCTGGGAGAAATCCTCCCCAGCTTGCACCAACCGTACTCGCAAGCAGCGATCGCAAAACAACCGCATATTTAATCTACAAACTTTCTGGAGAGGCGATCGCCCTAACAGCCAATCCCTTTACAATTGGGCGCGAACCAACCAACACTTTAGTATTACAAGATCCGCAAAGTTCGCGCTACCACGCTCAAATCCGCCGCGCCACTGACGAACTTGGCAAACAGCGATATCAGCTTGTCGATAGCGGCAGTTCCAACGGCACTTTTGTGGGTGGGCAGAGGCTGGCGGCTAACGAGCCTTTTTGGCTGCCCAATGGCTGCGAAATTGCGATCGGCGACCAAAAATGGATCTTTCAAAATTCGTGAGTGATAGATATGAATATTATTTAAAACAGCAGATAAACACATATTAATTTCATCGGCTTTCATCTGTCAGGTTTCTGTAGGGGAGTTGTCAAGAGTCGCCGCCCTTTCAATACAGCTTGACAACTTCTCCGTTCCCAATTCCCTATACTCCCAGGTAGAAGTCTCTTGCCAACCCTAGGGGGGATATCTCCACAAGCATTTCGAGCGACAATTTGTCAAGATTGAAAATATAAGTAGAGGACAACCCCATGAGCTTTTCTATACAATCTGTTTACAACTGGTACCGCGACACCCTCCGCAACCCCAAATACCGCTGGTGGATTATTCTGGGAACGCTGGCATATTTGGTAAGCCCGATCGACATTGCCCCAGATTTTCTCCCCGTCATCGGACAAATTGACGATGTGGCAATTGCTGTCTTGCTGATTTCCGAAGTGTCGCAAATGGCGATCGACTACTTTAAATCCCGCCAAACAGAGACAGCTTCAGCATCCGAAGCCACCAGTGCCAATTATTCTGAAGCCAACGGCAGCACCGTTGACGTAGATGCAGTTTCTGTAAAATAATTGCCAAAAATAATCGAGCGCTACAACCCCGACTTCTTCAAGAAATTGGGGTTTTTGTTTTTTAAATGCCAACTGCTCAGATCGTGCTCCAAAGCTGGTAATTTTAACTATGATCCATCTGTGCTAAAAACAAATTTTTATAGATGAAGTTTAGCAAAATAGTACAAAAACTTAACTCAGCCACCAGTCGCACCCTCACAGCGTCGGTTGCTACCGATCCGGAAATTACAGGGGCGGCCCCTGTTGATGAAGCTGCACTGGGTACTATCAGTTACATAGAAGGTGCTAAATTTGCCGTTCATACAGCCACTACAAATGCTTCGGCTTTAATTTTACCCTTAGATGAAAACCTCCAAGCTCAATGTACCGATCGCAATATTGCTTGGATTGCCGCAGCAGATCCGCGATTGCTGTTTGCTGAAACGATCGCCATTTTCTATCAACCGTTTCGCCCAGCATCGGAAATTCATCCCTCAGCCGTCGTTCACCCCTCAGCAGAAATTGGTGAAAATGTCTATATCGGCCCCCACGCCGTGATTCAAGCAAAAGTCAAAATTGGCAGCAACGTTTGCATTCATCCAAATGTCGTAGTTTACCCAGATGCGGAAATAGGCGCAGGCACTGTTTTACACGCTAATTGTGTCATTCACGAACGTACTCGCATCGGGGCAAATTGCGTGATTCACAGCGGTGCGGCGATCGGCAGCGAAGGTTTTGGGTTCGTGCCGACAGCCACAGGATGGGTGAAAATGGAGCAGTCTGGCTGCACTGTTTTAGAAGAGGGCGTTGAGGTTGGCTGCAACAGCACGATCGACAGACCCGCTGTCGGAGAAACCCGCATCGGCCAGAATACAAAAATCGACAATTTAGTACACGTAGGTCACGGCTGTCAAGTCGGGAAAAATTGCGCGTTTGCCGCTCACGTTGGCATGGCGGGCGGAGTAAAAATTGGCAACAATGTAATTTTGGCAGGTCAAGTGGGAATTGCTAATCAAGCCAAAATCGGAGATGGGGCGATCGCCACTGCTAAAGCCGGAATTCACAGCGACGTGCCCGCAGGTGCGATCGTGACTGGTGTTCCAGCAATTCCCCATAAACTATTTCTAAAAGCCGCAGCCGTATACAACCGCTTGCCCGAAATGTACCAGTCTCTGAGGCAAATTCAGCGCAAGCTCGATCGCTAGTCATTAGTTATATACTTAAACATCTTGATTCATTCTTGTATAATGTCAAGTTGTGTAGGGGCGGATTCACGAGTATTCTTAATTTTAAAGCCCACAGCTCGATCGAGCCGCCCCCCATATAAGCACGCATCAACCGGACATGATATCACCTGTTAAAAGGAGAAGATTTAACGATCGCAACGAATTTTCTACGGTTTGAGAGTCTTCTTCACGCGCGCCTGACAGGGTACACTTAATTCAGTATACCGAAATTATTGACTATCCATTTCAGAGCTAGTCGCAAAGAGAGCGATCGTCCTGTAAATTCGGGTTATTCTTCAGATAATCCCCTGCTTTCTGGCAACCAATCTTTAAAAGATTATTGAGATTCATACTCCAAAGCAAGGGTTTACCGTAATAGTAATTCTCTTTGTCCCGAATCCAGGCAAAAATCTGCTGCCCATCTGAGTTGAAGCTGATGTTATCACCAGCAAAACTTTCCTGGTTAAAACTTTTGAGCATTATCCCATCACGGCTCCAAATTTTAACTGCACCACTATCATCAGCCGAGGCAAGCATCTCACCATTTGGGCTGAAACTAAGATTTTTAACAGATGCACTGTGTCCTGATAGGCGATGCTCCAGCTTGCCACTTTGATAATCCCAGAGGATAACAGTGCTGTCATCGCTAGCTGAGGCTATCTTTGAACTATTCGGATTGAAAATTACATCCCGAACAGGACTTTTATGTTCTTCAATAGTTGTAATCAATCCAGCTTTTAAGTTCCAAAGTTTTACGGTTTTGTCATCACTGGCAGATGCGAGGATCTTACCGTCATGACTAAAACGGACGCGATTTACTTTATCTTTATGCTGGTCGAAAATATGTAGTGTATTACCATCAAAATCCCACAGTCTCACTGTTTGATCGTCGCTGGCAGAGGCAAGGATTTGACTGGTAGGACTAAAACTGACACTATTGATGCGATCGCGGTGTTCTTTTAAGGTAGCAACTATCTTTTTGGAATCCCTATTCCAGAGTTGCACCACATCTTCAACACCGGAAACAGCAAATGTCTTGCCATCCGCTCCAAAGTGCACACTTTCAACCCGGTTCCC
>NZ_JAUBQU010000039.1:0-50897 GCF_036701435.1 Microcoleus sp. Pol12A5 | reverse complement strand
GGCGGGAATGGATAATAATTATTTAGTTAAAATTTTAGACTCTGCCAGCTAACGCTCGAAAACTAAAACTGATTCCCCATCTAAATTGATTCACTTTTGAGAATTTAGAAGTTCTTAAAGCTCGATTTTAACTGCGTTAATTGCATCAGATTTAAGAGTTTTAAGAATGGTTTTCTCAGAGACTAGCTCATGCACAAATATGATTTTTTTCAACTTAATTTAGATGCGTTTACCCTGGGTGCGGCAATTGCTCAAATTGCTCCCGCTAATGCTGCGATTGTCGTCAAAGCTCGCGTCGCCGCTCCCGATATTGGTAAAATTGCGATCGGTCAAACATCTATCCTGGAGATTTCTGCCTATCCCTATCCCGACTACGGCGTACTAGAAGCGAAAGTTAGCGCGATCGCACCCGATGCCATTGCTGGTGAAAATAACAGTGCGCCTTACTATGAAGTGACTGTTATGGCCCAAAAAACTTATTTAGTCAAGCGCGATCGGGCGATTAGCTTATCGTCGGCTAACGAACAGTGCTGTCAGTATCATATTCAAGCAGGAATGGAAGTTACAGCCGACATTATTTCTCGACAAGAAACCGTACTTACATTTATTCTCAGAAAACCCAGGATGTTCGCCGATGTTTGACGAACTTTACATCACCCATTAGTATATTTGATTATCTAATTCGCCGCGACGTTCTTATGGCAAGTTATTTATGCCTTGACACTTTTTTTTGAGTTATTTTTTTATTTTTACAATAAAATATACAGACCTTAACATACAAAATAAAATTATGCAAGTCACTCGATTATGTGACTTGTAACTAATCGCTAGTGACTGTTATTAGTTAGTAATTACTTAAGAAAAGCAACTTAAATCAGGGACTCTCAAAAAATCTCAGAGTGCATTTCTACAGTTGTAGACCTCAACAACAGTGAAATGAGCGAGATACCCGCACCGCAAGGGTATCTACTTTCGCCATGTTCACCGTATATGCCAATGGAGATATTTCCCATGAATTCACAGAAACACAGGCGTCAGCGCGCAGTTATTTTGACATCTCAAGATTTTGATCGACTCCAAGCACCAAAAGCTGAGGCCGAAAGTTACGAAATTTTCTACCAAGATTGTATTATCAAAGTCGAGAGCGATCGGACAGACAAGCAGCCAGATAATTTCATTAAGGGATTAGTCAAGCAAATTTTGGATCGCGTAGGGGCGATAGTTGTGGAGATTGCAGGCGAAGTGCAATTCATGACTCAACGGGCAGAAGAACTTTTAAGCCAGTATTTTTTATACCACATTCCCTACTCATTGCCAGAATCCTTACAACATTGGTTCCAGGAGCAGATTGCGCGAATCGCATTCAACCACAATGTTCCCTCTCGCTGTTTGCCCTTGCACATTCAACAAGCAGGAAAACAGTTGATAGTCCGGCTGATTCCCGATCCCATCAAAGAGCAATATGTCTTGCTATTGGAGGAAGAAGAACTGCAATCTTTCTCTATTTCTGCTCTGGAATTGCTAGGACTCACCAAACGCGAGGCGGAGGTTTTATTCTGGATTGCCAAAGATAAAAGTAATGCAGGAATAGCTAAAGCGATCGGTTGCAGTGAAGGAACAGTGCGAAAACATCTGGAACATCTTTACGGGAAACTAAGCGTACAAACCCGGACGGCTGCTGTGATGGTTGCTCTGGAAAAGTTGGGGTTATTCAAAGCAGACTTTGTTGCAATATCTTCATAATTCTATACGCGGATCGTCGTATTGTTCCCCAAGTTTATTTGGAAGACTATTAGATCAAACGCTGTTATCCAGCGTTCGATCGCAGCTCAAAAAAAGAGCAAAAAATACGCAAACTCACGAGCGATTTTAGTTTGAGTCAAACCTACTTTATGTTTTAAGGAGATGACATGGATTCCATTAAATTGCAAGCAGCAATCGAGCTAGCCGGTGCCTCCTGGCAAGCTGGCGAAACGAGCATGACTCAGCTTTCAGATGCCGAAAAGCAACTGCGGCTCGGTTATACGCCTGGGCCTAACGAACCGTCCTTTGAAGAACAAGAGCAAATCGCCAAGATCAATCAGGAAGTCTTTAAGTCGGCACAGATTAAAGGCGAGACAGCAGGCTATCCCGCCAGCTTCGATATGCGGACAGGTGGATTTGTGACAGCAGTCAAAGATCAAGGTTCTTGCGGTTCTTGTGTTGCGTTTGGCACTGTGGCAACGATCGAAACCACCATTCGCCGCATTCGCAACAATCCGGCGCTGGCGATCGATTTATCCGAAGCTCACTTGTTCTACTGCTATGCCCGCGCCCTAGGACGTAACTGCGGGAACGGTTGGTGGGTGCCACCCTCAATGGATTCAGCGAAAACAGGACTCGCCATCGAAGCTTCTTACCCTTACACCGCAGCCGATCAAAATTGCAGCAACCTTGCCAGTAACTGGCAAAGTAGCGCCGTTAAAATTAGCGGGTGGCATGAGATTAAATCGATCGCAGATATGAAGGAATGGCTTTCCACTCGCGGCGCGTTGGTAGCTTGCTTCACTGTCTACACAGATTTCTTCGCTTACAAAAGTGGCATTTATCGCCAGGTTAGCGGCAAGGTTGAGGGTGGTCACTGTGTCTCGATCGTGGGTTACAACGACACCGAAGGCTATTGGATTGCCAAAAATAGCTGGGGACAGAACTTTGGTGAGAATGGCTTTTTCCGCATCGCTTACGGGCAGTGCGGGATTGACTCCAGTATGTTCGCGGTGGATGGCATCGTTGAAACCGGCTGGTTGTCAAATGTGAAAATTCTCGGACTCTGGACAAATAATGCCGATCGCAATGCTTATGTCTATGTCAGCGAAGGCATCGGCTGGAGAAAACTCTCTGATGCTAGCGATGAAACAAACCTCGATATGTTGATTCAGCTTGCTGCGTCTAAAGCGGCCGATCGTCCAGTCAGCCTCTATCAAGAAAACGCGATCATCAAAGAAATTTACGCCTGGTAAAAAACAGCGGACTTGAGACGATCGTCCAAAATCCCAAGTCCAACAATTAACGATTCGCTTCTAGAGATTAAGGAACGACCATGACTTATTCCAGCAATCCAGCCGGTTCACCTGATGAAGTTTGTCTGCCTTGTCAGGCGATCGCACAACCCTTCAACCCCAATACTAAGGAGATAAAAATGGAAGCCTACCCCACCCAAGAACCTCCCGTTCAAGCTGCGAAGCAAACCGCAAGTCAAGAAGAGCGTCCCACCTTCGATCCCCCCGCTCAAAATGCTGTTAGTCAAGGCAACACAGCTTGGCAAACTGATAAAAAGGTACTGGGACTGTGGACAAACAGCTCAACTCGTAACGCTTATATGTATGTGGATCAGATTGGTTGGCGGAAATTTGCCGATAATTCTGACTCTGCGATCGTTGCCTTCAACGTCATCGCAGC
This sequence comes from Microcoleus sp. Pol12A5, assembly GCF_036701435.1. NCBI lineage: Bacteria > Bacillati > Cyanobacteriota > Cyanophyceae > Oscillatoriales > Microcoleaceae > Microcoleus > Microcoleus sp. Pol12A5. The sequence goes on along the minus strand of NZ_JAUBQU010000039.1, from coordinate 47,459 downwards.
CCATGCTAAAGTGTTAGCTAAACCCGTCCAATACTATGAAGAAGCCGACAACAAAGTATCCACCCTTTACGTTTGGTAAAGCTTGATTGTCGCCGACTCTCCAAGTTTATGCCGGGCTGCACTCAAAGATTTTGCATTGAGTATGTTGGCGGTTGATGGTTGAATTTTAAGGTTTACCATCCAACCGTCAACCGCCCACCAGCAAATTGCGATTCTAGCGCGACTAAACTTGGCATGGCTGTTTCTTTTGTACATAAATTATGTTTTTATACCTAATCATTTCGACCTATTTAGTATCTTTTACTCCCTTTTCCCCTAACATTGCTTCACGGACTCGCACAACATTTCCTCCACGGCCGACCGCACACCCGAAACAGCAATATATACAGCCACCTTCATCACCTCCTACCTCACAATCTATGTCTGAATTAACTTTATCTCAAGCCGATAGTGGCACAGTTTTAAACCTCAAGCGCGGACAGACGCTCACACTTCGTTTAGACGAAAATTCAACAACAGGCTACCGCTGGTCTCTGTCCGCCTTAGATACAGAAGTTTTACAATTAAAAAGTGACGACATGAATCTGGGTAGTAATCTTGGGATGGGTGGTGGCGGGCAGCGCGTGTTCACCTTTCAAGCAAACAATCCCGGTCGAGTAAAATTACAACTAAAAAACTTGCGTGAGTGGGTTGGTGAGGAATCAACCATTGAGGAATTTCAAGCCACTGTTCAAGTCTCCGAATAGCAACACTTCTGACAGTTTCATTGCTTACGCATCTGGGGCTAAGCCGCAGCTAGTCGGGAGGTGAGTAGCATTTAGTCGGCTGGACCCGTTTGACTGAGTTTGCCCCCATGAAGCGCACCAAATCTCAAATATCCAGTTTTGCTAACTCCAAATAGCGAATGCCTTCCGGTGTCACCTCAAAGCGACAGGGCACAATCTCTACACCTGCATCGATCGCCTGTCTGAACAACTCTCCGTAAATGCGATCGGCACTATCCCCGGAGCAAAATCAGTACAATCTCCGCGATTAATAAAATCTTGTACCGCTTGATGAGAATTCCGGGTAAAAGAGGAGGATATTTGTCAATCAAGTCAGTCATGGGGCCTTGCTAAATAGACATAATTTTTGTAGGGCGGGTTCACCAACAATACCTGCCAATAATTGACAATATAAAAAACCCGCCCCACCCAACCGTAAATCACTTGTCGAGCAAAATTTAGGGTTTGAAACCAGCTTTCAGAGCGGAATGTTTTTAGGGTGGGGTGTAAACAGCCCTCCTAAAAAAATCACAGGCAACTGTAAAGTTGATTTTTTTCTAATAATTTAAAAACTAATTTTTCTTCGCAAACATATCAAGCATTTTTACAGAAAACTAAGCCTACAAAGCCGAACGACTGGTGTGATGATTGCTCGGTAAAAGTTGGAATTGTTCAAAGCATAATTTGTTGCAATATCTTCATAATCCTATACGCGGATCGTCGTATTGCTCTCAAACTCTATTTTGAGGAATATGAGATTAAACGCTATATGGAGTCTGTAAACTGTGCTAAACAAAAATCCACTACGGAGGTAAAAATGGAAACCAATAATGTAGATGCAACGGTCGATTTTGTCGATTTCGGTGTTCAGAAACAGGATTCGGCAGCTCGCGAAGGTCAATCTGATGCTAAACCAGGCATCGAAAATGAAACCTTGCTTCACACTCTACGCGGATCATCAATGTTCTCTGTGGAAAACAAAGAAGTTTTACCTCAAAAAAGCCAAGAAGATGCAACAGTCGATTTTGTGGATGTCAGTGCAATAAAACAAGATTCGGTAGCTCGCGAAGGTCAATCTGATGCTAAACCGGGCATCGAAAATCAAACATTCCTTCACACACTACGTGCATCATCAATGTTCTCTGTTGAAAACAAAGAAGTTTTACCTGAATGTACCCGTTCCAACACAGGGACATAGAACCGTATTCATTGGCAATTACTCATTGTACGAGGTGGAATATGCTCACAATTTGCAACAAATATACATCTGGTGTTTGGGTAGCTATTATGTACTATCGCCCCAACTGTCCAGATGGTGGAAATTGGGCAAAAAAAGGTTGGTGGCGGCTCAATCCTGGCGAATGCAAAGTGGTATATGGGGGTAGTTTGCGTAGTCTGAATCGCTACTACTGCTACTATGCTGAGGCTGATAACGGAGCAAATTGGTCAGGGCCTTACGTGAGGCCTGTCCCTCCACAAGCCTTTGACTGGTGTGAGTGGACAAGCAGCACTCAAGCAACTAATGTAGGCTTCCGGTTGCTTGATATTAACAGTTACGACAATTTCACGCTGAATTTGACAGCATAAATCTGAGTGGAGTTGTCAAGTTAAATTTTTATTCTAAATTTAACTTGACAACTTAATCTACATAGGAGCGGAATTAATCGACTGTTAACTCGAATTTACTCAATATTATTGCACGGGCTCCCATTTATGGGATTTTTTTTACTTGCTATAACAGAAAAGGAGCAACATCTCTTGATAAAAGTTGCGGTTATTCAAATGGAGTTTTGTTGCAATATCTTCATAATCCTATACGCGTATCGTCGTATTGCTCTTCAAGTTTATTTTGAGGACTATTAGATCAAAAGCTGTTATGCAGTTTTGAAACTCAGCTTAAATAACTCTCATGACCAAGGTTGTCTTCTCTAGCTATTGAACAACTTTAAGGTGGAGTTTGTTTGCTGAAAACTACTCAAGAAAGAGGTTAAGTATGTTACGGATTACTGCCGATATATTTTCTGGAAGACCCGCTCCCGAGTGGATTATTACAGACGAGGAAGAAGCTCGAACTACACTCAAAGAGATTGCTAACAATCGTAGCATTGTAGCCGAAGCAGCTTCTGCTGATGCTGGATTAGGGTTTCGCGGTTTCACCATTGAACCCCTATCTGACGAGCTTGCCCAAGACTTTGAACTACCCGCTAGTATGTATATGGCTGCAGGTGCGAGTGCCGCTAGCGATAAAGCAAACGAGATTGCTGAGCGTTTGATCGGCTTAATGAGCAGTGCAGAATCATCTCCAGAAGCATCGGCTTTCGGAGAAGAACTACCTTTAGATGAAATGTTGCAGAATTTTCTGCGACAACAACTGGAAACCAGCAGCAGACTTTCAGTATCTGATGTTGAAGACTTACCAAACATGGCGGTAGACACCTCAAGTGAAGTGGCTGCTACCTGCTTTTATGATACTTCGCCCTATAACCCCGGCTTCTGGAACAACAACCCCGTAATCCGGCAGAACAACAACTGCTATAACTATGCGAGCAACAAGCGGACAGATACTTTTGCCCAACCAGGAAAAGGATGCGGACATCAGTACACCGCAATTAATTGCGTAGAAGTTACCAAAGCTTCCCTGTGTGATGGATTGCACAAACGCTACGATTGTTTCCCCGCCTCACAAGCCCCTCGCTATTTAGTAGCACTGGTTATTGCCCCTGGTCCGGGCTTTGTTGATTTCCACTGGTATCGCAAAATGCGAGAAGGATTTTGGGGTCACAAACCGGGTTCGACAGCGGCTCGGAATACAGATAACAGTGGCGTAGTCATCACTAACCCAGCTACCTGTAACCGTGGGCCTTACACCATATTTTGTGGCTATTTTTACACTTGTAAGAGCCAAAAGATTAAATAGAATCTATAGCAATCCTTGCAGGAGTGATAAATTTTTTACCCCACCCCAACCCTCCCTTTACCAAGAGGAGGGAGTAAGAAATTTACAAATGATTTAGGATTGCTATATAGCACTGCGGAATGTGGGTTCCCCACACTGGAGAAGAAGACCATGCAACGGGCTTATTCATTCACAACATATCTAGAAAGGATAATTGGCTTGGGTTTTTTAATGTTTTTGGTGACTTTGCTTGGGTGTTCGGTCACAGCTTTAGGAGACAAAAAGATGCAAGTAGAAGTGGATATGTTTAGTGGCAGACCAAACCCACATTGGGAATTGACAGTGCAAGAATCTCAGCAGTTTACACAACGACTTCAATCATTGTCTACACATCAAGGAGAAGGAGCTGTTAATGAAGGATTGGGGTATCGTGGTTTGATTGTCCGAGAAAGTGGTGAAGAGGTAGAGGGCTATCGGGAAATTGTGATTTCTAATGGATTTATCGTGGCTAGAAGCAATGGTAAATCCCAAGAATTTACCGATAAAAACCGTACTTTAGAAAAATGGCTAATCCAGACAGGAGAAGGACGGTTAGATGACGAACTTTACCATCAAATTAGCAAATTAGCCGAGTAAACAGCACAGGAGTTACGCACAAAGTGTATCTGTAGGGCGCAGCACACCGCACCTTACCCGACGACAAACAATGTAAAAATTGCTCTTTGGCGTAAGTCATAAATAAGTCGAGTCAGTAGCAAAAAAAGTAGAAATTCAGGTCAGAAAAACTGTCATGGATTTCTAATAACTCTCAATAAGAGGTATTTATGTCTGAACAACCTAGTTTTCCCATCCCAGAAACTGCCCAAGCTGATGAAACAACAGGGCGTTACATTATTACTTTCCGCGATGATGCGGTGATAGAAGGGTTAGATCTTCTGAACGACCAAACTGGCATCAGAGGACTGGCAAATGCTGCCGATTTCCCGGACTCTGCTCTAGACTTGAGCCAAATTGAAGCAGCAGGGGGAGCGGTGTTTCCCACTCTCGGCGTGGCCGTCGTTTCGTTAGACGAAGGGGGTTTCAGCAGCATCATGACCTCTGCGGGAGAGGATTCGGCTATTCTGGCGATCGAACCGGAGCGCACTTTCTACGCCATTGGTGATGGGTTGTCGGCAGACTATTTGCGGGGTTATCGCGATGCGGTGAATAACCTGTACGACAAAGCCACTACTACAGAAGCAGCAGAAATCGAGAAACAAGAATGTTTTTCCGATGATAGCGACTCTACTTGGGGTTTGAAGGCAACGAAGGCGATCGACTCTCTGTTGACTGGTAGTGGAATGAAAGTTGCTGTGCTGGATACGGGGATGGATCTCCAACATCCCGACTTCGCAGGTCGATCGATTGTATCGCAGTCCTTCGTACCAGGGGAGGACGTACAAGATGGCAACAGTCATGGCACGCACTGCATCGGGACAGCCTGCGGGTTCAAGGATCTTAACGGCCGCAGGTACGGGATCGCTTACGAATCGACCATTTATGTCGGTAAAGTGTTGAGTAATGCCGGTAGTGGCGCTAGTGGCTGGATTCTGGCTGGGATGGAATGGGCGATCGCCAATGGGTGTCAAGTGATCTCGATGTCATTAGGAAACACCAATCCAAAGCCCTCTACGACCTACGAAACAGTCGGTCGTCGGGCACTGCAAAATGGGTGTCTGATCGTGGCGGCCGCCGGCAACCACGGACCAACCAAAACCGTTGGACAACCAGCGAATAGTCCCTCGATTATGGCTGTTGCAGCCGTTGATAACTGCGTCCAAGTGCCTGACTTCTCGGCTACCTCTGACCTCATTCAAGGAACTAAAGTCGATATCGCCGCTCCAGGAGTGAAAGTATACTCATCAGTGCCTATGAATAAAGGGCGTTATGCTGCTTACAATGGCACTAGCATGGCTACACCGCACGTGGCTGGGCTCGCGGCCTTGTATGCCGAATCGACTGGTAAACGAGGTGCTGAACTTTGGCAATTGCTGACTGCCTATGCTATGGCGCTACCGTTGCCAAATACTCGTGTTGGAAGCGGTTTAGTACAAGCTCCGTAATGCAGAATACCCAAGTCCCTGCAGCACTTTAAGCCTGCGGGGATCTAACAGAAGACAATTTACAATAGCGCAATGGATGTACTCCAAAGGATGCTAAATATGTCTGACGAACAAGTACAGCGCATCATAGTGGCTGTTGACGACCAAAACATATCGGTAATTCAATCGGTTGTCACTGCCTTAGAATCGGCGGGAATGAAAGTGGATGAGGTGCTGCCTGTGATTGGTATCGTTACTGGAGAAGTTGCTGAGTCGAAGCTAGAAGAACTAAAGAGCGTACCGGGCGTGGCTAGTGTTGAGATCGATCGAGAAATGCAGGCAATTTAAACTAATCATTTAGGGTTAGTAGATCTAGTTTTGCTAACCCCAAATAGCGAATCCCTTCCGGTGTCACATCAAAGCGACAGGGCAAAATCTCTACACCTTCACCGATCGCCTGTCTGAACAATTCTCCGTAAATGCGATCGGCACTATCCCCCGGAGCAAAATCAGTACAATCCCCGCGATTAATAAAATACAGCATTACAGCCCTCGAACCCTGCCGCACCACTTCTATCAATTCTCTCAAATGCTTCTGTCCCCTCTCCGTCACTGTATCGGGAAATAGAGCCAACTCCTCTTTTACCCAAGTTGTATTTTTCACTTCCAGAAAAATCGGTTTTTCCTCACCAGTTAGCCAAAAATCCACTCTACTTTTTTTATCAGTGCCGTAAACAACCTCCGGTTGAATTAAACTGTAATTGCCCAACTCTGGAAACAATTTCAATTCCAAAGCTAATTTAACTACTCGATTTGGCAGCCCAGTATTAACTCCCACCCAAGTTGGCACAGTGTCGCAAACTTTAATTAATTCCCAAGTATAAGCTAACTTGCGTTTAGGATTGTCGCTGGGAGATACTAGCACTGGATTGCCCGGAATGTAAACACCAGTCATCGGGCCAGTATTCGGACAGTGCGCGGTGATTATTTCTCCCGAATCTAGTTCTATTTCGGCAAAAAATCGCTTGTAACGTTTGATGAGAATTCCGGGTAAAAGAGGAGGATATTGGTAAATTAAGCCAGTCATTCGATTTTAGATTTTAGATTTTAGATTCTCGATTGTAGATTTTACCTATAACGGAATACCTGGCTCCGCACTTTTGAAAGAAGTCTGGGAGCTAACACAATCGATCGTAAGTTATGAACTATCTGCTTTTATCAACTCATTTATTTAATCATTTTTAAATGGTAGATTTTAGATTGTAGATTTTAGATTGACGCATCATAGCACGAAACGGCGGTTTGTAGTTAGGACGAATAGTCCCAATCGATTATTGAATTTCCGCAAGTCAGTAATAGCGATAAAATTGGTACAAGCGCAATTCCCCCTAGAAGTTTTATGAGTTCGTGATATGATTCTCCCGGTTCGCGATTAAAATAAGTGAATCCTTTTAGCATTAGCGTTTGTAACCATTTGTGTCCCAATTACAGAAGCCCTCTCGTTCCCTCGCAGGGATTGCCGGCATTGTCGCAGTCGCCACTCTAATTAGCAAAGTCTTTGGATTAGTGCGCCAAATTGCGATCGCCGCAGCCTTTGGAGTCGGTGTCGCCGTCGATGCCTACAACTACGCCTACGTCATCCCTGGTTTCTTATTTATTTTGCTCGGAGGGATTAACGGGCCATTTCACAGCGCCATCGTCAGTGTTTTAGCCCGCCGGGATAAAAAAGAAGCAGCACCCTTAGTCGAGACTATCACCACCTTAGTCGGGGGCTTGTTGCTGTTAGTGACGATCGCTTTAATTATTTTTGCCGATCCGCTGATCGATTTGGTGGCACCGGGATTAAATAGAACAGCAGAAGGTTTACAAATTAAAGCAATTGCCGTCCAGCAATTTCGGATTATGGCGCCGATGGCCTTACTTTCAGGCTTGATCGGCATTGGTTTCGGCACTCTCAATGCTGCCGATATGTACTGGTTGCCTTCGATTAGTCCTTTATTTTCCAGCGTTGCACTTGTCGGCGGTTTGGGGCTTCTCGCAATGCAACTCGGAGACAAAATTATTCAGCCAGAATCCGCACTAATTGGTGGCTTAGTGTTAGCTTGGGGAACGTTAGCGGGTGCAGTTTTGCAGTGGTTGGTGCAACTGGTGGCGCAGTGGCGCGCGGGGTTGGGAACATTGCGTTTGCGGTTTAATTTTAAACGGCCGGGAGTGCAAGAAGTCATCAAGGTTATGGTTCCTGCTACCTTATCATCAGGAATGCTGCAAATTAATGTCTATACAGACCTCTTTTTTGCATCCTACATCCCTCAAGCTGCCTCTGCGTTGGGTTACAGTGGCTTGTTAGTTATGACGCCTTTAGGCATCATTTCTAATGTAATTTTAGTGCCATTTCTACCGATATTTTCTCGCCTCACCGATCCGAGAGATTGGCCGGAATTAAAAGATCGAATTCGTCAATCTTTAGTTTTGACCGCCCTTACGATGCTGCCCCTGAGCGCTTTAATGGTAACGCTGGCTGGGCCTATCGTCCGCATTGTTTACGAACGCTATGCTTTTGATAGAGAGGCCTCGCTGTTTGTTACGCCGATATTGATGGCTTACAGTATTGGAATGTTTGTGTATTTGGGACGCGACGTTGTGGTACGGGTATTTTACGCTTTGGGAGACGGGGAAACCCCTTTTCGCATCAGTATTATCAATATCTTTTTAAACGCTCTTTTGGATTATTTGTTGGTTGGAGCCTTTGGGGCGCCCGGATTAGTTTTGGCGACGGTGGGAGTGAATCTTCTTTCGATGATTATGCTTTTGTACTGTTTAGATCAAAAGCTGGGTGGCCTGCCTTGGGGGCAGTGGAGTTTGCCTTTTCTGGGGTTAACTTCTGGCAGTTGTCTAACTGCTTTCGTTACCTTGGCTACTCTGCAAGCGTGTCAAAGAGTTTTGGGTACTGAAGGTTTGGTAATTCAATTAGTGCAGTTGAGTGTGGCAAGTTTTGTAGGGTTAGGAGTTTTTGCCCTGTTTGTCAGTCAGATGAAGTTGCCGGAAGTTGATATGTTTGTAGATCGCATTCGGGGGCGTTTTCGCAAATAAAATTGTCGGGGCGGGTTAAAGGCGAATACTAGACACAACGCCCACAATCTGCGTACAAAACCCGCCCTTTACTTTACATTTTTCGCTGAAATTCCTCAATAACATCCATCAATTGAACTTGACACTGCATCGGAATTAAATCTGCCAGTGGCACTTCCCGCTTGCCGCCGCCCAACTTGACTGGAATTCCTTGCAAAACTTGTCCAACTTTGTCAGCATCTAAATTACCATCTTCCAGCATGGAATAAAGTTGTTCGGCAACAACAGTATGCAGGTGAGCATCTCTCAGATACAAATGCCATTTGGCAATGTCAATGTAGACATTTTCGCCGATTTCGGCTGCTAAGGATTCGATCGCCTGTGTAGTATTAGCCATATCAAAAAAGCCGAAAGTTATTTGTTATCAATCAAAAGACTTAACAAATCGCCGCCAACTGCCTTCAGCCAGAATCTTTGGTGAGGGGCGAATAATCGGCGATCGCAAAATGGTAAATCGCGTGGGCCAAAACTACTAGAGCCCATCCACCCGTTACCGAAATTGCCCAAGGCCAATCAGCCTTTTGCAAATTGTGAACAAACCACAAACCTGAATTGGTAGCAGAAAAAAGACCGACGTGGATAGCAAAATTCATCCGGTCATCTAAGCGGCGGTACTCTGGATCATTGCGATCGGGTTTGCGGGGCCAACGAGGAGGCATAGTTTTTCACTTGATATTAGTAGTTCTGTGCCTATTTTAATCATAAGTGCAGCTTTTTGAATGCTGCATCCCTCTTTCGGTAGGAAACTTATGCCTCTACATTTTCATAGTCTCCAGACTTGCCGCCACTTTTACTCACCAAGCGAATTGACTCAATGGCGATCGACTTTTCCAATCCTTTCGCCATATCGTACAAAGTCAGCGCCGCCACCGAAACCGCCGTCAGCGCCTCCATTTCCACCCCTGTTTCCGCCTTAATTTTCACCGTCGCCCGAATTTGATACCCCGGCAACCCAGCATCCGGCATCACCTGCACCTCCACGCTACTCAGCGGCAGAGGGTGACACAGAGGAATCAAATGTGCAGTCTGTTTGGCCGCCATAATTCCAGCCAGCCTTGCAGTGCCCAACACATCACCTTTCGGCGCATTCCCCGCTTCAATCGCCGCAAAAGTCTCCGGCAACATCCGCACCCGGCCAGCAGCCACAGCTTGTCGCACAGTCGGCACCTTCGCTGAAACGTCCACCATTTGGGCTTCCCCGCTGTTGTCGAGGTGAGTTAGCTGTGCCACATCGGGCAATTCAGAAAAAGTTTGCGAAAGGTCTTGCATTATTTTGGTAATGGTGTTACTGTTAGATTCTGTGAGAAAAGAACTTAATCAATTTTAGATTAAATCTAAACTCAACAGGGGCTTGTAGCTTAGTTGGATAGAGTGCATGGCTACGAACCATGAGGTCGGGGGTTCGAATCCCTCCAAGCCCACTACTAAAAGTTATGAATTTTGAGTTTTTAGTTTTGAATTAATAAATTAATTCAATTCACGACTTAAAACTCATAACTTTTTTAATTTTGTGCGTTTACTAGACCTCTTGCAAAAATATCTAGGACCCTGCTCAAAGCCCATCCCACAAAAATCATTTTTTCGGGTGGGGTGGGCTTCTAGCCCGCCCCAAAAATTGATTAAAAGGACTTTGGCAATTCAACTCTACTGATTCAAAGCATAAATATCTTTGCCTCGACCGATCGCAAATTTCATCGAATTAGATAAGCCCTTGCTAGACTGAGTAATAAAAATCAGCAAAGCAAAGCCAGCGAGACCAGCCGCAAAACCAAACATATTTCTGTAGCCAACTTGTTCAGCAACAAAGCCTAAAGTCGGCCCCGCAACCGCAATTCCCAAATCAAATCCGCCAATACAAAGCGAAAACAAGCGGCCCCTTTCATAAGGTTCGCACCTGTCCGACATCAGCGTTACCATCATCGGCAAAACCGTACCACCCGCGCAACCTTCAATCAAAGCTGCTATTAAAAAAGCACTGCTGTTGTTAGCAAAATACAACAATAACATAGATACGGCATAACAGATTAAGCCACCAGAAATAAACAAGCCGCGACCGTATTTGTCCGAAGCCCGTCCCGTGAGCAACCGTATACCAAAACTGGCGATAGCCGCCGTCGAATAAAATAATCCTGGATTCAAATTAGTCTTAGTTTCTTGGATAAACAAAGGCATAAAAGTGCTCAAAGTTCCAAATACTAAACCAACCACCAATAACACTAAAGCCGGAATCCGCACTCTAGGATTCCAGAGCATTTGCCAGTATTTTTGGCTGTTTTTATCCTCAGATAGCGAGTCCGATTTTGTTAAATCTGCAAAATTAGGTTCCGCAACTTTGCAGGTAAAAAATACAGCCATTGCAGCGAAAGCCGCCGACATCGCAAACAAAGGAGTATAACCAACCCAAGCTTGTACAAATCCACCAATAGCAGGCCCAACTGCTAAACCAATAGGATTAACCAAGCTCATGTAACCGATTAATTCGCCCCGCTTTCCTGGCGGCGATAAATCTGTTACCAAAGCGCTGTAAGCTGTAGTAAAAGCGGCGATACTAATGCCGTGAAAAATGCGAATAAGTAACAGTAAGGGGATAGATTGAGCTAACAGGTAGCCAAAAGGGGCGATCGCAGCGACTGTCGCGCCTAGCAGCAAAACTTGTTTTCGCCCCCTGCTGTCGGCTATTTTACCCAACGGTGGCCTCGATAGCAAAAGTCCGATCGCAAATGCACCCATCACAAAGCCAATTTGCTGTTTTGTGCCGCCCACAAATTGAACGTACAGCGGCAAAGTTGGCAGCAGCGAAGCCAAACTTGACCAGAATAGCAGCCCTGCGGTGAATAAAGTCAGCAAGCTGCGTCTGGGTTGGGGATCGATGTCCCTAAAAATATTCAAGATGCTAATTCCCTTTAAATCTTCTGAGTGCGCTCAAGCTGAGGTCGAGTGTATATATATCATTGTGTTACAATTTCTTAATATTGGCAACAAAAAAACTTGATATTCTACTCACCCTCAACAGTCAGCATTCTTACCAATCAACCTCAGCCCTTTCCTCCACCACCCGTTCATAAACCCACTCGGTTTCTATCGCCAACTTAGGCCAACTAAACCGGCGTTCCAAATCCTGATAAGCATTGTCAACCAACCACTGCGCGTAACCCGGATTTTTCAGCACCTCCAAAATTCCCCAGGCCAAAGAATCCCGATTGTTTGCCTCAGTAACAACGCCCGTTTTAGTGTGCTGCACCACCTCTGGAAGTCCGCCCGCATCCGAAACCACCACAGGCACTCTTGCAGCAAAGCTTTCTAAGGCAACAATCCCAAAAGGTTCGTAAAGACTGGGAAAAACCGCGCAGTCAGCCACCGTCTGAAATTTGTCAAGATGTTCCTCAAACATGAACCCAGTAAAATAACACTTATTCCAAATTCCTAAATGCCAAGCTAAATGTTTGAGATGGTCTGTATTGCCACCACCAACAATTACAATTTTTGCTTTACCCCCCATTTCCCAAATTACTTTAGGTGCCGCCTGCAAAAATACATTAATGCCTTTTTCATAGCTAATTCTTCCTACATAATAGACAATTTTCTCATCATCAGCAGCAAACCTGCGGCGGAAATCCATCGCATCAAATTCGTGCCACCTGGGCTTTTTATCTGGTCTAATTCCGTTGTAAATTACCTCTATTTTGTTCCACGGAGTGGATAGTACCCGTTCGGCTTCCCGCCGCATATAATCGCTGCAAACAATTACCCGCCAAGCGTTGTAAGCGAGGTCGTTCTCCTTGGTGTTAATGTAGCGCTGCCCCTCATTGTGGATGCCATTGAAACGCCCGTATTCGGTGGCGTGGATGGTGGCAATTAGCGGTACTTTAAAGGTATGCTTGAGGGCGATCGCCGCATCTCCCACCAACCAATCGTGAGCGTGGATGATATCAAAGGAGCCTTCCTCCAGCATCAGTTTTCCGCCTTGGTGGCCCATGCTTTGGTTGAGATTCGCCACCCAGTGAAAAAAGTCCCTGGCGTGCCCGACCACCACCCGATGCACACGTATTCCTTCCACCACTTCGTACATCGGCGCGTGGCCGAACTCTACTGTAATTAAGTGTATTTCGTGACCCAGCTTTACCAATTCAGGATACAGTTCCGATACGTGGCGGGCGATACCGCCTACGATTCTGGGAGGAAACTCCCATGCCAATACCAAAATTTTCATCTTTTTTCCTCCAAATAATTTATATAACTTAATGTTTAGGATTAACAGATTTATTGTAAAATGATCGGCCTCAAATTTGAGTCGATCGTAAGTTGATGCCCAATGCCTGACTTTTGGCAGCAACAAAGACAGAAAATCATGCCTAAACGTGGTTTTTGCATGAAATTGCTGGATCGCCATTACCTGAAAAAAACAGGTTTCCTCAAGATTTGAGCCACTGAAGGAAGCAATGGCGATCGCGCCTACCCGCTTACCGTTTCTTCAAAATCGGCTCCAATTCGCCGCGAAAACGGGTCCAAGCAGCAGCAGATGCAGAATTAGAAACAGCACCCTGACGCATCAAAATCGCGCCGTCTTCAAAGCCAACAATGCCGTAATCTCCCGATTTGGACATTCGATCGATCGCCGGTACGATCTCCCGCAACTGTCCCCGTTCCCCGCGAAACGCAGCCTGATACTGCTGCAACTGCCAGATATCGGCAATTACATATTGCATCTTCACTGCCTTCCCCGCATCATTGCGGAGTTCAAACATCGGAAACCTGAGAATTTCCCGCCTGCTTGACAAAATCGGCACAATAGTATTCGTCGCTGCCACGCTAGCATCAGCAGGAATTTGAGCCAACAGCGGCCGCACTTGCAAAACGTGCTGCCATTGTCTGACAAGAGGAACCTGCACCCAAGGATCGATCGCATCGGGCAAAATCCAAGAAAAAGTCCGATTTGGGTTAGAAGTGAAGGTAAAAAATAGCGACAAACAGATACAAAACGCCCAAAAGCGGCGAAACTTTGAAGACGAAGGCAGAGGAAATAAAGCAGAAGGAAAACGCAAAAACATTCTTTCCTCTCTCACCATTCTATCTTCTTCCTTTTGACGCTGGGCCCACCACAGAATAGCCCCGTAAAAAAGCCCTGGAACCACAGTCATCGCATAGCGAATATTAATCGCCAGCACCGACTCTCCTTTCGCTAAAAATAGCTTCAGCAGCGGAAATCCAGCTATCATCCAAGATGCAGGCGCGAAAGCAGGAACCAAAGCTAATGGCAACCACTGGCCAAGCAGGTATCTAATCTTACCAAAAAACGGCGTAAATAACTGAGCCACCAACCGCCAGGGATTGCTCAGCATTCCCCAAATAATTTCTAGAGTAGAAGCTTCATCTCCATCGGCATATTGACCGAAGCGCTCCATCATAAACCGCTGGGATATGTCAGCAGAAAACAAAGGCATAATCAGATTAGTTAGGACGATCATATAACCAAAACTGAGTATGCAGACGGCTAAACCAGTCCGAGGGTAGCGCCGACTCAAAATCAGGTAAACTCCGACGCCAAATAAAACAACTCCCCCATCTTCTCGCACGGCCAAAATTAAAGTTGCCAGAATCCCAAACAAGGGCCACCAGCGCTTCTCCATCGCCAGCAGCAAGCCAAAGACATACAGCGGCATTTGACAAATATCGTGAAAATTACCCAAAGTCGGACCGATGACCGCGTTAGCGCAGTAATAGCTCACAACAATTGTCGCCGACAGCCTCGGTTCCAGATAGTGTCTGGCGAGAGCATAGAGCACTCCTCCCGCCGCCGTAATTAAAGTCACCTGCAACACCGTCAAAGTGACGGGCGAGGGAAACAGCGAGTAAATTGGCAGCCACAGCATCAGCGCCGGGGTGAAATGCTGCCCCAACCGGTAGTAAGATACTTCCGGGAGCTGATTTTGGTGCACCACATTAGTGGACAACGCCGAAGAGAGGGAACTCTCAAACAAGTGACCCCGAGTGCCGTTCCAAAAAAGTTGATTGAAAATGCCTTGGTCGTAAGTAGCGTAAAAGCTGTAGTAGCGGTGCAGCGTCAGCAACAGGCACAGCACAAAAAAGGCAGCCGCCACTTGAACCACCACCCGCAGCGACTCATTTTTCTTCCATCTCAAAAATATCATCTGCCCGCCTGTAATGAAATTATCGGACAATAGCATAAATCTAAAGTAAGTATTAAATTAAAGTAGAAGTGAAATAACTCGGCTCGGCAATGCTCAATTATTTTCACCCGATCGAAAAGCTCAACAGCGTCCATCCCACACCCGGCACCAGCGGCACTGACTGTTCTCCCGAACAGCCGGTAAATTCCGCACCGCTTTTACAGCTTTTGCTGTTTGTAGACAAGCGTTCCTCTTCCCGGGAACAGACCAGACACATCCGCAAGTCCCTAAAGGATTTGAAAGCAGACTGCGACTTTGAGCTTCAAATCATTGACGTAGGAGAACAGCCCGATTTAGCCGAACACTTTAAACTTGTAGCCACTCCCTCGCTGCTCAAAATTCATCCCGATCCGCGACAAACTCTCGCCGGCAGCAATTTAATCGCCCAACTCGAACACTGGTGGCCCCGCTGGAAGCGTTCTGTAGAAGAATACGCAGCTCAGCAGCAGTCAGCCCCAGCACTTGCTGAAAGCCTGACTAACTCAAAACCACTCTATTCCGTTGCTTGCGCCGCCGAAATTGTGCAGCTTTCTGATGAAGTTTTTCGCCTCAAACAGGAAAAAGAACACCTGCAAGAGCAGTTGCAGTTGAAAGACCGGATTATTGCGATGCTAGCTCACGACTTGCGTAATCCCTTAACGGCAGCATCTTTGGCTTTGGAGACTTTGGAGTCAAGTCAGAAGGTGAAAGAGGGGGAAAAGTCGCGTTTGACACCGAGTCTGGCGGCTCATTTGATGAAACAAGCCCGCCGCCAAATCCAAATTGTCGATCGTATGATTACAGATATCCTGCAAGCAGCCCGGGGTACAAACGCTCAACTCCACATTGAACCAAAAAGAATCGAACTAGGGGCGATTTGTCAAGATGTAATCTTGCAATTTCAAGACAAATTTCAGGCGAAAAGTCTGAACTTAGAAACAGACATTCCCGCAGATTTGCCTTTGGTTTATGCCGATCCCGATCGCATCAAACAAGTCATGATCAACCTGCTTGACAACGCCAGCAAGTACACCCCAGACCGAGGAACCGTTAATCTTTCAATTCTCCACCGCACCGCTTACAAAGTTCAAGTCAGCATTTGCAACAGCGGCCCGGGAATTCCTGAAGAAGATTGCGCGAGCATTTTTGAAGACAGTTTTCGCTTGCAGCGAGATAAATCAACAGATGGTTACGGCATTGGACTGTCTCTATGTCAAGGCATCATTCGCGCCCACTACGGTCAAATTTGGGTAGACTCTGTACCCGATAGAGGCAGTTGTTTTCACTTTACTCTGCCCGTCCAAAAATAAAACTTAGCTGTAGATTTTTCACTTGTCAGTAGCAACCGAGTTTGATATTACAGCTCAACTTTTCCGCAGTGCAGCAATAATCTGTGCGTTTGCCTTGGGAAAAGTAAATTGGTCAATTTCGTCGAGTGTCACCCAGCGAATTTCATCGCATTCAATCGTTTGCGGTTCCCCGCTGACGTGGCGGCAGTGGTGCACGTATAGTCTAACTGTAAATTTAGTGTAGTCGTGGTCAATTGTAATCAAGCGATCGCCAACTTCTACAACAATCCCCAACTCCTCCATTATTTCCCGTTTTATGCAAGCTTCGATTGTTTCCCCAGGCTCTATTTTTCCGCCCGGAAACTCCCAGAAACCCCCGTGCAGTCCATGTTGTCGGCGCTTGTCAATCAAAATTTGTTGGCGATTGTTCCAGATTGCAGCAACGCCGATAACTTTGTGGGCAAAAGGAGGAAGAGACATATTAATTAGGAATGGGGAATGGGGAATGGGGAATGGGGAATGGGGAATTTAAGAATAATATCAATAATTATTCAATTATTATTTAATCTAAAACCTAAAATCTAAAACCTAAAATCTAAAACCTAAAACCTAAAATCTAAAACCTAAAATCTAAAATCTAAAATCTAAAATATTAAGCCCCCATCTTGCGAGGGGGGGCTTGACACTTGGATCACTTAAATGTTAAGAATCTACTAATCGTCCGAGCCATGTCTCTCACTGGCTTGTATGGACTTTTCAAAAGTCATTCGCTGTTCGGCATTTTTGAGAAAATAACCGCTAATCATAGCTGAGGCGAGCAATCTACCCAAATGTTCGCGACTGGTAGTCACTGTCACCCCGAAGTGTTCCGAAGGCAAATTCCCCAATAGTCCAACAATATTTCGCTCCATTACTTGAAACACTTCGTGAGAAGTCGGCTTAGACAACTGAGAAACTGTGTCGGGAGCCATAGACTGCACGTATTGCCATAATAAGTTGGTATTTTCTCCGTCTTCTTCAAAGAATTCTGGGGATTTATTAGATGAGTTGCTCACGAGTACCTCCGTTTCAGAGACAGCTTGTTATGTTAGACGCGGGCGGTTAAATTAAATAACCCTTATCTGATGGCTGCTGATCTTTATTACTAAGTAATTACTAATGTAGCAGGACAGTCATAGCAACGAAGTGGGCACAACCGAATTAAAAGCGGCGGTTTTTACGATTTTAGATTGGGGATTGCAAGGGGGGAGACCCGATCGCCAATCCCCAATCTACCTAGCTGGCTAGATAATCGTTGATATCTTGCTTGCGTTTGCGGAGTTTGGTCAAAGCTTCCCGTTCTATTTGCCGAACTCGTTCCCGACTGATGTTGAGACGATCGCCTATTTTTGCCAAAGTTAGGGTTTGCCCGTCTTCTAAACCGAACCGCAAGGCGAGCACTTCTCGCTGTTGCTGAGTCAGTTCCGCCATTAGGTGGTCTAAGTCAGTCCGTAGGGAAGATTGCAAGGCAAAATCTTCCGGGGTAGTACCCGTATCTTCCAACAAATCGCCCAACTCTGTATCTTGATTGTCTCCCACGCGCAAGTCCAGGGAAAGTGGCAGGCGCGCGCGATCAAGATATTCGCGAATCTGTTTGGGAGTCAATTCGAGCTCTGATGCCAATTCAGCAGCCGTGGCCGCGCGACCAAGCTGTTGAGCAAGTTGGCGCTGAGCTTTTTTAATTTTGTTGAGCTTTTCGGTAATGTGGATCGGTAAGCGGATGGTGCGGCCTTTTTCGGCGATCGCCCGAGTAATTGCCTGACGAATCCACCAATAAGCATAAGTAGAAAATCTGTAGCCCTTAGTCGGGTCAAATTTTTCTACTCCCCGCTGCATCCCGATCGTGCCTTCCTGAATTAGATCCAGTAAATCTACGTTGCGCTTGATATATTTCTTGGCAACAGACACTACCAGGCGGAGATTCGCTTCCACCATTTGGCGCTTTGCCCTTTCCCCGTTTTCGATCGTCCGCTGCAACTGTGCCTCAGACAGCCCAACTGCCTGTGCCCATTCAGCCGCCGTCGGGTCGCGGCCTAACTCTTCGGCTAAAATATTTTTCTCCTGATGCAGTGCGGTTGAGCGCTGTACCTGTTTCCCGTAGAGTATTTCTTGCTCATGGGTCAACAAGGGAACGCGGCCGATTTCCCGCAAGTAAGCGCGAACAGAATCTGTATCTGAGGACTTAAGAGTTTTCATGAGCTTTTCCCGCTGAGGATCTGTGCCTCTAAAGGTTTGCGGTAGTCGCAAACCCCTAGCTTTAGCTGGGAAGGAAAGCGGGCGGGGACTTGCGCTTTCCTTCCATTTAAAGAGGCTTAATTTTATGGTAGCTAGCTACTACTCCCAGTCAGCACCGTCTCAGGTTAGGTTTTGGTTGGGGCGTGCACAATACTACGTTATGTTAAGAATCTTAACATTTGTGAGAGCACTTGGCTACACTTCTTCATATTTATTTCATGCCAGCCTGGACTGTTGATACGAAAGTATCCGCTTTCCTGGCTTTACAGTTTGCATCAAGATAAACAAAATCCGCCACATCTCAGAGGGGTAGATGGGGAGATGGGGTGAGGGGGAGATGGGGAGATGGGGAGGTTGACCGAAGAACGAGACCTGCGCCAGGGGCGATCAACTAGGGGAAAAGTCGGTAGCGGTTTCAACCACCTTGAATATTTCTTTACAGATACTTTACATAGTGAGTCAAAAGCTGATGTTATGATCCAAAAGATCAAGTAAGAATAACCATCTACGTGTTGAAACGCCCGGCGTTGCCAAGTAATTCCGGCAACGGACTGATCCGACGCAAGATTCGGAATAGTTAAAGGGCAAATAATAACAGGAGGTAGAGCTTAAGCTGTTACACATTTAAACTATTAACGATCCAGGTAAGGTGGGTCAGAAGCGAATACTTACTATACTTGGGAAACGCTTATTTACGCTCCGCACCCTACTATCCTCTTTTAAATGCCGAACAGCTTACAAGGTAAACACTTCTTTACGCTCCGCACCATACTATCGTCTTTTAAATGCCGAACAGCTTACCAGATATTTTGCGTAGTGATGGACTCGCGATCGCGCAAAAAACCAAAGTATACGCAATATTTGAAGAAATTCAAGCTGAGTGAGTAGTGGCGACAAGATAGCCAAAAGTGAAAATCCGAATCTGGCTTCCTCAAGAATTCCCTCGCCTTTTCAGGCTAGGGAGTATCAAGAAGCCTATACATTTGTAGACAATAAGAATAAAAATACTTATTGTTCATGTACAAAATTAGTGAGTTTGCTGCAAAAGTAGGTGTTTGGGTCAAAACAATTCAGGGGTGGGACAACTCCAGTAAATTACCAGCACGCTTAGATCGGTTGCGGGCGATCGGTACAAGAGAACGCATTTGACATCTATTCCTGTAATCGCAAGCCTAATACCCTAGAAAGATTTCACATTCTGGATTATAATTTATGGCGGTTTTTTTTGTGTTTGTATGCGGGAGCGATCGCCCTCCCCGCTGATTCGCCCCATCCCGATAGGCCACTATCTAGGTTAGAGGCGATCGCCGCTTCTTCCCAAGCCAGGTTAGTTTTTTTAAACACCCTGTCCGACTTTTCAAACACCCTCTTAGGTTTAGCGAGTGATTTCTTCCTTCTCCTATTGCCCCGGTTTATAGGATAATTTATCGCTCATCTCGACTAACATACATAAGAGATAAAAATAGCTACTTTTTGCAAATAGTCAGGTGGAGAATAAGTGACATTTAACTCAATTGAATTCCTAGTCTTTTTTCTAGTTACCTATATCTTGTACCGCATCCTTCCTTTCCGCAGTCAAAACTTGGTGTTGCTGATTGGTAGCTATGTATTCTACGGCTGGTGGAATGTTAATTTCCTGTTTTTAATGCTTCTTTCCACCGCAATTGACTTCTACTGCGGGGCAATGATTGATACTGGTCGATTAGAATCTTCTAACCGCAGGATTGTTTCTTTGTCAGTTGTATTAGGGGCGTTGTTATTTAATACAGTTCAATGGAATGCCCTTCAGGTAAGTATAGCACCCATAGCGGTGTCAGTACAATGGACACAACTATTACCTGCTTCTTTTTCCGGCTGGTTGATATTAATGGCGGCCCTGGTAGTTGTAGCAATTGCTAACCTGCTGTATCCCCAATTCACCGCTCTTGAGGAAAAACAGCGCCGCCATTTGTTCCTGTGGCTCTGTGTAGGCAGTAACTTGGCACTTTTAGGCTTCTTTAAATACTTCAATTTCTTTATTACCAGTGCTGAAAGAGTAATTCATACCCTGGGGATTCATAGCAACTTATTGCATTTAAACATCATTCTGCCTCTAGGCATCTCGTTTTACACTTTTAAAGCCATCAGCTACGCTTGCGACATTTATCGAGGCAAACTGAAAGCATCACACCAATTTTTAGACTTTGCTCTCTTCTTGGCTTATTTTCCCCCATTGTTTGCTGGCCCTATAGATCGAGCTTCACAGTTACTTCCTCAAATTTCAAATCCGCGAAAGATCAGTTTTGAGCAATCTGTTCAAGGTTTGTTTCTGATATTATTTGGCTTGGTGAAGAAAGTAGCGATCGCGGATGGATTAGCTGGTTCAGTCAATGCAATTTATGGGACTAAGGGAAATGTTTCTTGGATTGATATCATTTTAGCAACTTTCCTCTACGCCATTCAAATCTATTGCGATTTTAGTGGTTATTCAGACATCGCTAGAGGTGTATCCAAATTGTTGGGTATAGAACTAATACTCAATTTCAATCTGCCCTATTTTTCTAAAGATCCCAGCGAGTTTTGGCGTCGCTGGCACATTAGCCTCTCTACTTGGCTACGGGATTACGTATATATACCACTTGGGGGAAACCGTCAAGGCGAGCGCCAAACTTATCAAAATCTGATGGCAACAATGGTACTGGGCGGACTTTGGCATGGGGCAGCATGGAACTTTATCCTGTGGGGATTTTATCAGGGGATGCTTTTGTCTGTGTATCGAGCTTTTACCCCTAAGACTACTAACAAACAACTACCGAGCAAAAATAAGTTCAAACTTCTAGAAGGATTAGTCGCAACTCTATTCTTTTTTATGCTGACTTGCTATGGATGGCTGTTGTTTAAAGCCACTTCCCTGAGTCAGATTATCTCCTTTACAAAAATTCTGTTTGGAGATTTCGGAAACTTGGCGCTCAGTCTGCCTACACCCCCATTACCTGCTATCTTGGGCATTCCACTACTGATCGGCTATGAATTGTGGGCTTACCAAACTGATAATCCCGATTTTTACCGTCGTTATCCAACCCCAGCCCGTGCAGCTTTTTATGCAGCACTCATTATTATTTTATTGATGGGAGAAAGCAATGCCCCTGCACAGTTCATCTATTCTCAATTTTAAACCAGCTATCAGCAATGCCATGCGTAAAAAATTCGTCACCGGACTGTGGATCATTTTCTTCCTATTGATGTTCGATTTTTCGATCAATTTTATGTTTCCATATCCGTCAGATCCTTTAGCAACTTCTCCAGGGCAACTCAATACATATTTTGAATATGGGCGATCTATTGAGGGCAAGCTTTCACGGATGGTCGGTTCTACGGATGAATTAAGTTCACCTATAGCAATTGCTGGCTGGTTAGATCCAGAACTATGGAAGAAGTTAAATATACCCGTTAGCCGAACTTCCGATAAAGATTTGCTAATTGCCATCTACGGTATGTCATTTTCCAATCAGGTCGGCACCGCCATGGAGGAAATGGATTCGAGGCTGATGATTAGAGCGATCGCCGGACCTGCTGCTCCGCCTAATTACTCCTTCGCTGCCTACAATTTAGATCGAGGTAAGCATCAAGCGGATATAGTAATTTTGGGACTGTTAGCTTCTAGCGTTAAAGGACTCAGAACTCTTAACGGCATGACTTGGCAATTTGAAGGACCAGCACCTTACACCTACCCACGATACTTTTTGGAAGATGGAAAGCTGAAGGCGATATCGCCCAATGTCATGTCTTTAGCTCAACTTCGGGCGACCCTCCAAAATAAGCCACAGTGGAACGCATTTGTTAATCAACTTAAAGAACACGATCAATTTTTTAATGGATTTATATTCCAGAAAAAATGGCTGGATAATTCGGTAATTATCCGATTGATTCGCAGAGCTTTAGCACAACGTCATCAGCTCACACTTACAAATCAAATTCATAGTCCAACAGGGTTTAAGGCCGAATCAGAAATTTCAGTTTTAAGGGCAATAGTTAACGATTTCGCAGCCACAGCGAAAGCTGACGGTAAAATGCCAATTGTGCTTATTCTTAATGATCGTGGATATGAAGATCATTTGTTCCAAGCACTCAAACCAACCTTAGAAAAGGGTTCAATTCCCTATGTCAGTAACCATAATATTGTTCCTGCTAATGATCTCAGTAACTTTATTGGTGATGGACACTTTACCCCAAAAGCCAACAAATTAATCGCTCAAGAAGTGCTAAAGTTGCTGAATGAGCATTTTAATAGAGTTCAACTAAACTAGAAGTTAACTGAACAGTAGAATTAGTGACAAAATGCTCACCATTTTTAAGGAGACTTACCGCAGAAACTCCTGAAGTTAATCCCCGACGTATAGGTTTGACTGGAGGATTATCTGCCAGTGCTAAATCAACGGTTGTGATAATTTTAGGAAGGACAATTTTCATTTCAAACTGAGCAAATTGTATCTTCCAGAAGAGGAAAAAAATCAGGAGATAACAAGAAGTGATTAGAGTCAGCATATATGTTTTTTTGAGCGATCGCTAAAAATCTTATCAGATAGCGCGATCGCTTTTACTTTTGCCGATCGGATCAGAGAATGAAACAGCCCTGGTTCAATGTCCCAGATTCCTGACGGCGAGTAAATCTCAAATCGACAGACTTCTTTGCCTTTGAGCTTCGTACAAGATGAGGGCTCCGGCGATCGACACATTTAAAGATTCTACGCCACGACTCAGGGGAATTTGGATTTGTAGATCGGCCAAACTCCTCAATTCTTCCGACAAACCAGAGCCTTCATTCCCCAAAACTATCAGAGTCGGCACTCGCAAATCAACTTCCCAATAACTTAAACTGGCCCCGGCGACGGTTGCTAAAATTTGCATTCCTCGATTTTTATACCCGGAGACTTCGGCGGTTAAATCTGGACTGACTGCCATTGGCAGCTTAAACCAAGCTCCTGCCGAGGCGCGCAGCACTTTGGGATGGTCTAAATCGGCGCTGTCTGCGCTCAGCAGCAAACCGTCGGCATTAGCAGCCGCAGCCGTGCGGACGATCGCCCCCAAGTTGCCGGGATCTTGGATTGTTTCTAAGGCTATTCCTAAAGTTGACAATTTTGCCGATTCTGTTGCAGTGCGGGGTGCGGTGGCGACAATGCCGTCGGGTTGGACTGTAGTGGCGATCGACTCTAACACTTTTGCACTTACTAATTCTGTGCGATCGGCTAAATTACCAACTTGCTCCCAAAGTTCCCCGTGCCGATCCAGCCATTCGGGAGTGCAGCAAACCGTTGCTAGCGGGTATTTGGCAGCGCAAGCTTCCTCCAGCAAGTGCGTCCCTTCGAGTAAAAATAAGTGTTGTTCCCTGCGTCCCTTCGAGCTGTGCAGCTTGCGAATTTCTTTAACTAGGGGGTTTTGAATACTTGTCAGCATTGTTTAATTCAGCAGAGCGAATGGGGTTATTGCCTGTATCGGGTTAACCCCAAACTTCCTTCTGCCTTGGGAATGCGGAACCCGGGACTTGAACCCGGAAGGCTTGCACCACATGAACCTGAATCATGCGCGTCTACCAATTCCGCCAGTTCCGCATCGGTCACGAATTACTACTCTGCCATACCTCCGCGAATCTGTCAAGTGTTTTGGGGAATTTATTTTTTTATGGGCTGCGAGTAATATTTTGCACTAATTACTGTTGGGGTTGAGAAATCCTTGAGTTTCGAGGATTTACTGTTAGCAAAACATCGCAAAACGGTGTGTAGTTGAGTAGGGTGCGTCAGATCGCGTCCGGTTATTAATAATCCCCAAGCTTTGATCTGACGCCCCCTACGGGATTTGCTGAAAAAATGGGCATCTAATCAGCCAAATCTGCGAAAACCTCGCGCAGGGCCGGATGCACCAATCGGTGATTCTGCACGTTCAATCCCTTCGCTAAACTCGGATTCATTTCCAAAGCTTTAATCCCCTTATTTGCCAACTGCAAAACATAAGGCAAAGTGCTGTTATTCAAAGCTTGAGTCGCAGTCCAAGGCACAGCACCGGGCATATTTGGCACGCCGTAATGCACAACTCCTTCCGCAACATAAGTAGGAGTTGTGTGAGAAGTTACCCGCAAAGTTTCGACACAGCCACCTTGGTCAACGGCTACGTCAACTATCACAGAACCGGGGTGCATCTTCGCAACAAATTCGCGAGAAACTAGCACCGGAGCTTTTTTCCCCGGAACCAAAACCGCACCGATTAACAAATCAGCATCGGGAACAACTGCTTCAATTTGCAAAGGACTGCTGTAGAGGTATTCTACTCTGGAACCGAACAGAGTTTCCAAGTAGGCTAGGCGATCGACATTTACGTCCAAAATCTGCACTCTAGCGCCCATTCCTACAGCAATACGCGCCGCTTCTGTGCCGACGATTCCGCCCCCCAAAATCACAACTTTACCCGGTCTTACCCCCGGTACGCCGCCCAAAAGCACTCCTCTGCCACCTTGCTGTCTTTCCAGAAACCGAGCTCCGAACTGCACGGCCAAACGCCCTGCAATAATACTCATCGGCGTCAGCAGTGGCAATTTTCTGTCCGGGAGTTCGACGGTTTCGTAGGCGATGGCCTGGACTCCGCTGCTGATTAAATGCTCGGTTAATGTGCGATCTGCCGCCAAGTGCAAATATGTAAACAGCAACTGCTCTTTTTGAATTAGCGGATACTCAGCAGGCAGCGGTTCTTTAACTTTAACAATTAGTTCGCGCTTCCAGACATCGGAAGCCTTTAAGACAATCTTAGCCCCTGCTTGAACATAGTCCTCGTCCGCAAAACCGGCCCCAGCACCAGCATTCGTTTCTACAAAAACTGTGTGGCCTTTGTCCGAACAAGCCCGGACACTTGTGGGGCTGAGCCCGACTCGAAACTCTAAATCCTTGATTTCCTTGGGGACGCCTATTTCCATCTATAACCTCTAATCTCAGGCATACGTAGATCGAATCTAACCTAAAAACCATCCCCAGCGGGACAATACCATTGTAGATTTTAGATTTGGCAATCCGGCAATCGGGCTAGGAGAATATTTGTTTAATTTTTATCCACTGCGATCGCAATTTCCTAAATTTAGACTTGAATTACATAATTTTTTGATTGAATTTTTTGATTGATAGATCGACCGCAGATGTAGGGCAGATTAACACAGAGTAACGCAGATAATTTCAAGAAGAGTCAATATATTTGATTGATCGCTTATAATTTAACAGGCTTGCAGTCAGCGGGTCTTAAAACAAATGGCACGGATACCTACATTAACATTCGATCGCGGAACTCTATTGCTGCACCCGCCGCCCAAAGGCAGAGACTGGGTGGACTTTGCGACATGGGACGATCGCGTGGAAAAATTCCGCATTCGGGCGATTCACTACCGCCCGCTGGTAGAATCCCTCCAAGCCGAGTGCATTCACTTCACCGACGAAGCTAGGGGATACGAACTACTCGAACTCGTACCCAGCGTGGAAATGCAGCCTTATCCACATCAAGAAGAAGCCCTCCTAGCTTGGCAGGAAGCAGGAAGCCAAGGAGTAGTCGTCCTCCCTACCGCTTCCGGCAAAACTTATCTGGCACAATTAGCCATGCAAGTTACTGGTCGCAGTACATTAATTGTAGTACCAACTCTCGATTTAATGCACCAGTGGTACGCTAATTTAAAAGCAGCTTTTCCCGACATCGAAATCGGATTGTTGGGCGGAGGTTCGCGGGACAAAACGCCAATTTTAGTGGCAACCTACGACAGTGCAAGTATTCATGCAGAAACCTTGGGCAGTAAATACGGCTTGCTGGTTTTTGACGAATGCCACCATTTGCCAACGGATTTTTATCGAGTAATTTCCGAATATGCGATCGCGCCTTTTCGACTCGGACTGACAGCCACACCCGATCGCACCGACGGCCGCCACAGCGATTTGCATTTTCTCATCGGCCCGACAGTATTTAGCAAAAGGCCCGAAGATTTGGCAGGCGATGCTTTAGCCGACCATAAAATAGTTCAAATTATGGTAAAACTGTCACAAGAAGAAGCATCTCGCTACGCCGAATTAATCAACATTCGCAACGACTTCTTAAAACAGTCTAACATCAGAATATCCAGCCTGGATGGTTGGAAACAGTTTATCATGGCAAGCGCGCGATCGCCCTTGGGACGCCGCGCGATGCTAGCCCACCGCCAAGCCAAAGAAATCGCCCTTTGTACCGAAGGAAAACTGCGAATCTTAGCCAAACTACTAGCAGAACACTCTCCCCAGCGCACCCTAATTTTCACAGGTGACAACGCCACAGTTTACCGAATTTCCCAAGAATTTCTCATCCCCACAATTACCCACCAAACCCCAGTCAAAGAACGCCACGAAATCCTCGATCGATTCCGCAGCGGCGAATACAAAACCCTCGTCGCCTCCCACGTTCTCAACGAAGGAGTGGACGTTCCAGACGCCAGAATTGCTATCATATTGTCAGGAACAGGCAGCGAACGCGAATACATTCAGCGATTGGGTCGAGTTCTCCGCAAAAGCAGCGATGTAAATAAGTTAGCAATTCTCTACGAAGTCGTCACCGAAGACACCAGCGAAGAAAGAACTTCTCAGCGTCGCCGAGGAGGAATACAGCCTCACAAACCCCAACCACAAACACAAATAGAACCGCCAAAGCCAGAATATCAGAAGTTAGAAACTGTCAAACCGACACCCATTTACGGAGTCAACCGAGAGACAACCAAAAAAGCAGCAGAATCACCCGCCAAATGGGGAGAAGACAATGATGAAATTCCCTGGTAGTAAGCCTAAATAAGTTAGTTGTGGGATGTGTAGTCTTAGCGAAAAGATGGCTATATAATTAAATCACTCCTAGGTCTATTTAAAAACTACCATCTACAATCGATTTACGGAGTCAACCGAGAGGCGACTAAAAAGCAGCAGAATCACAGCAAAGTGGGTAAAAAATGATGATTTCAAGGAACCTTGAAGGTTGCCTAATTAGTGTATAATCTCAATATTGACTAATTCATAGTACCGGAAAATGCTCGATATCACACAAATAAGTAACTTTAAAGTCTTCCCCCAACATACAGGAGTTTGGGAGGGAACTTGGACAATCCTTAATGCTGATTTCCAAGAAACCCAGCGTTTTACAGCAGTATTAACCCAGAAAATTGTTGATAACCAGTGGAGGCAAACTAACGTTCAAACTTATGCCAATGGCAAGAGTGAAACACAAAATTTTGTGGGTCATGTTGTCGGTGAAGGGCAAGTAGAAATTGAAAGTAATGACTCTATCTTTTCTAGCTACAAGACACTAGCCACAGAAGTTGGAGATAATTTAATCGTTTTTCAAATATGGGACAAAGCAACTGGCATTCTCAGGGCTGTAGAAACCATAAATCTTGTCAGTTGCGATCGGCGAATTCGGACTACCCAAAGCTTGACAGAAGAGGGAAAACTCAGGGGAGTTATGGTGATTGTTGAACGAAGAATTGAGTAAAAGTTTTCACTGCTTATGTTACCAACTGATTTATTAAGTCACCGCCAAAACGGGGAATCAATCATCCCGCTACGCCTAAAGATAGATGCTAAAAACTTAGAAGCAGCTACCGAAACGATAAACTGCTTTCAAGAGTCGATCGGCAAAACCCAAGGCGAGCTCGACGGACGCTTGCTAGAATTAGAAGGCGACAGCCCGGATTATCGGCTGAAACGGGGATTAGCGCACCTGCTGAAAAGCGGTTTCTCCACCTTGGAAGTCATCAGTCCCCTAGAACCCTCAGAGTTGAGACAGCGGGTTTTTGCATTGTCCGCGCGATCGACTCCCAGCCCTCAATCCACCCAATTAACCCTGGAAAAAGTAGCAAGTGAACTCAGCCAAGAGTTAAACAGAGAAGTTTTGCCTCACGAAATCACTACAGGTTTATACGCGGATTTAAACGAAAACAAAATCCTCACTGAGTTTAATGCACCAACTCCCGAAAACTTGCTTCACAAATACAATCTTTCTCAAGTTCAAGGCATATTTTACCGCGCAAGTCAAGTCCAATTAACCGCCCACCGCAACGATCCAGGAGAATACAAACTCTTATTTCGATATCTGAAACTATTTCAATTAATGACTTACATTGAAGGCGATGCAGACCACGGTTTTACACTGACAATAGACGGCCCTACAAGCTTATTCAAACCCAGTACCCGCTACGGCTTAGCCCTGGCGAAAATGCTGCCCGCACTGCTGCACGTCACCAAATGGAGTATGCACTCGACACTGCACACAAAAGATCCTTTTAGTGGCGTTTTGAAAACAGGTAAATTTACCCTAAATTCCGACTGCGGTTTAGTCAGCCACTATCCCCCTGGCAAGCCTTATGATAGTATGTTAGAAGCCGCATTTGCTGAAAGATGGAATTCCACAAAAACCGAGTGGCAACTAGAGCGAGAAGTTGATTTAATTCCCATTTCAGGTAGTGTGATGATTCCCGACTTTCGGTTGGTGCATCCAGACGGGCGAGTGTTTTTATTAGAAATAGTTGGCTATTGGCGGCCGGAGTATTTGCAAAAGAAATTTGCACAAGTACAGAAGTCTGAATGCGATAACTTGATTTTAGCTATTTCCGAACGGCTTAATTTAGAAAAAGCCGGGGTGAATGTAAATGATGTGCCAGCAAAAGTAGTCTGGTTTAAAGATAAATTGTTGCCCAAATCAGTCCTGGAAGTCCTCGAATAATAACCAATCCGCCCATCAGTTGCAAACTTCTTTCTTTCTTTCTCTCTCTCTGCGCCCTCTGCGCCCTCTGCGGTTCAAAAAAATCCTCCTCAAAAAACATCGCACATTCCCAGCTATACTAAAATAGGAATTCACCCAAATCCTTGCCACCGCGTAGTCTCACCCTAAAATCGCTTGAAAAATGCCAGACACAAGTATTGTCGAAAGAATCAAAAAGCTTTTAGCCCTCGCCACCTCATCCAATGAAAACGAATCGACTGCTGCGGCAGAAAAAGCTTCTCTTTTACTGGCACAGTACAATCTCAGCCTCGCGGATTTAGGGCCAAATCACCAAGAAGAGATTGACGAAAACTCAGTTGAAACAACATCCAAATTTGTGACTTGGAAAATGATGCTGCTTTCGGGAATTGCGGACGCTAACGGTTGCACTGCCATGCGAAACACTTATAATGGCAGTATGTTTTTGGTGGGAAGTTCTACAAACCTGATTGTTTGCAAACACCTGTACGAGTATTTGAGTTCGGCGATTGAAAAAAGGGCTAAATACCGCAAAGGAAACGGCAGGGGGTTGGCGTATCTGAATGCTTTTCGGGTTGGATGCGCGACAAGGTTGAGACAAAGATTGTTGGAACAAAAACAGGAGATGGAAGAGTCGGGGATTCCGGGTTCGGGGGATGTGGCGGCGACTCCAGGGATTGTGGTGCGATCGATGTTTGAGAAAAATCAACAGGCGATCGCGGATTATCTAGAGGGCCGAGGGGTTAAAATTAGAACGAGAACAGATTCTCAAGTCAGCAGCGCGGCGGGTTTTAATTCGGGGTATGAAGTGGGCGACAAAATTAGTTTGCACAAGCAAGTGCAGCCGCAAGGGGATATGAAACAACTTAATGAATGTCTTTGAGTTCTCGATAGTAATTGATGGATAATCAAAACAGGGGTAAAATTAAAGCTAATTACAAATTAGGTCAGTGGGCGCACTGAAAAGTTGAGTATCATGCACCTTGATCCTGACTCTTCTTAAGAGTTTTGAAAACTTGCCACAAGATAAATGTAACAATTACGCTGAGAAAAAGTGCAGCCAATCCCCAAATTATCACTGATAGAATAACATAAATTATTCCTATTAAGGCTAAGGCAAATAATAATCCAACAAATATTGGTAGAACTAACCAATGTTTAAAGACAAGTCGAGTTAAAGATTTAAAGAACTGGGAATATCTTTGCTGTTCTAAATACAAAAAAACCAATTTAATCAGTATTAGTATCTCTCGTTTATATTCCCCAAGTTCCTTGGCAATTGGTAATGTCTGCTCGTATAACTCAATAGCTTGTGGTTTGTATCCTAGTTTTAAATTGGTAGAGCCTAAACGAGCCAATGCTACCATTTCCATGTCACGAGTGCCTGTTGTTTGTGCCAATAATATAATCTGCTCGTAACAACTTTTTGCTTTTATGTAATCTTCTTGCTGAGAGTAAATACCTGCCACACTAACCAGAGCAAAAATTTCGGCTTCACTGTTATTGACTTCACTTAGAAGAATTAATATTAGCTGATAATACTCTATAGCTTTAGGATAGCTTTTTAGTTCCTTATAAGCTTCTGCAATACCCAATAATACAGCTATTTCTCCCTGGTTGCCCATCTGTCGCACAATTGGTAAAGCCTGCTGATAGCACTCAATTGCTTTGACATAATCTTTTGAAGCTACATAAGTTGTTCCCAGACCAAACAAGACCAAAAACTCTCCTTCAATGTCGCTTTTTATTTGTCGCACAATGCTCAAACTTGCCTGGTAAAAATTAATGGCTCGATCGTAATCCTCTTGTAGGTAATAAATCCATCCCAAATCTTCTAGTGCCCGTCTCTGACCCAAGGGATCTTGTATTTCTTTTGCTAGTGATAAATGCTGCTCGTGACACTCAACCGCATTGGTATAATCTTTAAGACGGCGGTAAACTGCACCCACATCTCTGAAAGATTTTTCCACACCTTTACTGTATTGAATCTCTTGCATAAGATTCAAGCTCTTCTGCTGGTATTGCATAGCTTTAACATAATCTTTACGACAGCGGTAAACCACACCTAAACTTCCTAATGCTGCTGCTTCAATTTGGCGGTCTGAAATTTCTTGTGCAATGAGTAAGCCTTCCTTTAAATACTGTATTGCCTGAGTATAGTTACCCTGGATATGGTAAAAACCGCCCAAATTTGTTAATGCCGTGCCTTCCATGCGACGGTCTGGGATTTGCCGTGCAATAGCTAAACTATCTTGATAGCACTTCATTGTTTTAGAAAACTTTCTTTGAGATAAATAAGTATTTCCTAGATTTCCCAAAACAATCCCTTCTAGACTGCGGTCTTGAGTTTCCTGTGCAATAATCAAAACTTTCTCATGGTATTCAATCGCTATTTCATACTTGCCTAAAGCTTGATTCGCATTCCCCAAACCATTTAAAAAACTAGAAGTGCGTGTCGCGACTTTATGTAAAATACGGCTATAAATTTCAATTTGTTCTAAATAGTATCCCCAATGACCCAGTTGATTGTGTAAAGCTTGATTTGTTGGTGTTTTTAAATGAGTAAAAAGGATTTGACTTGCTCTTTCCCAGTCTTCCACTTCGCAGAGATGGTGAAATGCTTCCAAGTATCCCCGAACTTTCTCAAGATTGGAAGCATCCCGCTTCGGTTTGTACTTCGTCAGCCAATTTTTAACCGCTTTGTACTGAGCGCGTTTACAAGGGAGCAGTTCCCTAAACTCCGGTGCTGCTAGATCGATTCCTAGATTAGCCAGCATCCACTCTCCCGGTGGCGTGATGTCAATATCCAAACCATTTGGACTTTTAAAATCAAATTCAGCAAAATCACTGTTCATATTGTCCACTACCTCGCTGTCAAATTTTTCAAATGCTCTAATGCTACACTGCGAATTAAATTGTGTTGTCGCAAGTGTACCCCATCGTCAATTAATTCTTCTTCTACCAAAAAGCGATCGCGCAACGCATCCAACGCTAACTCTTGCTTCTCCTCATCGCAATCCCAATCTTCCAAATGACTCAGCCAAAACTCTTCCGGTACTGCACAGCGATACACAGAAGCTTCGCAAAGCAATCGATAGGCATTCAAAATATCTTTTTTCAATCTCTCAAACGTCTTTTCCAGCCGAAAGCGCACATTTTTTCGCAGTTCGCGAGTATATCGATCCAGTTGCCACTCGTCATCTGCTGATGCCGTTATTCCTTTGGCCTTAGCTTCCTCAATTGCCTTCTCCACTTCTTCAATTTCATGCCCGTATTTATTCCAATAACCCGCCACGTTGCCATAAAAAGGCTGACTGCCAATTTCCCCAGCAATCACCCGCAAAGCCAATGGATGCCCTTCATAAGCAGCCCCGATTCGTTCTAAATAAGGTTTGTTTGGTGAATCTATTTCAGCCTCTAGTCCAGTTTTCTCGAACAAGTCTAACTGTTCTGATGCTGCCAGTCCCCTCAATTCTTGGCAATACCAAAAATTTTTATAACGGGCCGGAATTTGCTCTGGCAAATCCTGCGATGTTACGATGATACGACTTTGGCAAGATTCTACTGCCAAAAAAGTTTCAAAAAATTTTGCCCACAACTCATCCTGAAAACCATTCCAGCCTGTTTCTTCATTTCCTTTTAAAATCAGTTCCAGAGAATCTATCACCACCAAATACCGATTTTCTCGCAATCGCTTGACCAATCTATTCAACAACCGCTGTGTATCTTTGCGGTCATCTGGCGTAATGCGTTCTCCCCACTTTTCCAACCATCGAATCGCCACACTAGCAAAATCAGAAGCTTGCTGTTGATTTTCTAAATTCTCCTGATGAAACTTACGACCGTCGTCTTGCAACTCCACCGCCAATCTTTCAGCTAAAGCCGTTTTACCAATTCCCGCGATGCCCAGAAGAATTAACAGGCGACACGAACCCTGAACCTTTTGGGCGAGTTGACTAATCAGGTCTTTTCGACCAACCCAAGCATCGTCACAAGCAAAAAACTCTGCTCTCGAATCTGTCTGAGACAAGGGACTATTATCAACAATCTCTTCCCAGCTATCCAATTCTACAGCCTTGCAAATATTGATAAAAACCTCCTGCCCAATAGGAATCCGCCGCCAAAATCGCTTTAAAGTTGCGACTGAAGTTTTGGCCTCTCCGCACCAGCTAGAAGCTTGTTTTTCCAAGCCTTTCTTTCGCCTTGCGCGATCGACTATTTTCAACCCAGATTCAGATGCTCTTAGACTAGCTGCCATGCTAATTTTTTAACCTTCAGTAACCATATTTAACTTATAACATCTGCCAATTTGTGGCGCGGCTCAATTTTGGCTCACTTTTGGATACAGCGCCAGAGGTGCGTTGAAATAGAGCCGTCAAGCCTTTGCTGTTCAAGGAATATAGAGATGGGAAGCAAGTTAGGCGATATCGCTGATTTCCCAGTTCAAAAAATCACTTCTTTATCAGGAGTAAGACTATGCAAGCACAAAATTTCGTTCAACTGGAACTACCAGGCGTTTTACCTAAAAAAAACGACACCCTCAAACAAATAGAAGAAGCAATGCAAGGAATACTAGACCTAACATGGAAAACTGTGCTACTTCACATATCACCACGCAGCGCTAAAGAACTGATGCGACAGCACGGTAAACTTATTGCTATCCATAATGGCGAAGCCCGGATTAAAGTTTCCTCAACACCACTTTTGCTAATGGCAATTCAAAAACTTCCCGATGTTGAATCAGCTTTCAGAAAAGCTTTCGGCACTACAGTCAAAATCCGTCTCGAAGTGTAAGTGATATCGTTTCCCGTGACAGCGTATTATTCAATGCTTTGCCCGCGTGCGGTGCCTGACAGTCAATAGTCCCACCGCCGCGAGTTAAAGTTTTCCCGTTGTCACGCACCCTACCACTGATATCTTGTACAGAGTACGATCGCCCTGAATCAATCAATCAATCAATTCCGCTTCTTCAAAAATCTGTCTAGTCGTCAACTCCAAACCAGGCAGCAACTCATCCACAATCGGTGTCTTGTCCGTATAAACTTGACTAGAACCATCGGGGAAAAAACTTTTAATTAAAATAGCCTCTGGATCTATCACCCAAACTCGCGGAACGCCCGCCGCCAAATAATCTTTCGCCTTCTCTTCAAATTCCTTCATACTTTGATCCGGTGATATAATCTCAATCACCAGTTCAGGAATTGCGGGACAAGCTTCATTTCGCCGCCAACTTTTCGGCAGACTTTCATAAGAAATGTACGTTAAATCGGGAACAGGTACCCAATCTTTATCCTGACGTTTTAACAAAATTGCCCATTCTGGAAGCACTCGCCCGCGTCCTTTACACCATACACGAATCAGGCGACACAAAGCTCCCTGTAAACTGGAATGAAAAAATTTTGGAGACACTTTAGGAACTGCTTCACCATCTACAAACTCACAATATATATCTCCGTGAGGCAAAGCTAGAAATTCTGCTAAAGTGACTTGGGTTCCGATGCCTACCATGACTCCGAGCCCTCTCGCTAATTAATTCAAATATCAATTATACAAAATTTCTCAACTTTCCTAAAAGTACGATCGCCCCTGGACCTCTATTCCAAAAACAGAATAACAAAATCCCCGACTTCTTTAAGAAATCGGGGATTTAAGTGCGATCGCATTTTAGGTTAGGCGTTTCGCCTGTTTTTATGCCAAAACAGGCACGGGCTGCGGCCAACGTCCCATGACTTTACCAATCACCGCCAATTCTTCCATCAACTTGTCGAACTGATCCGGTGTTAAAGATTGCGGCCCGTCAGACAAAGCTTTTTTCGGATTCGGGTGCACTTCAATCATCAGCGAATCTGTACCAGAGGCGATCGAAGCAAACGCCATTGACGGTACAAACTGCGCCCAACCGGTGCCGTGACTCGGGTCAACCATCACCGGTAAGTGAGTCAGAGTCCGCAATACTGGCACCGCCGACAAATCAAGCGTATTGCGCGTATATTGCCTGTCATACCCGCGAATTCCGCGCTCGCACAAAATCACGTTCGGATTGCCAGAAGCCATGATATACTCAGCAGCCATCAACCATTCTTCAATGGTGGCGGAGATGCCGCGCTTCAGCAAAACAGGTTTGTCTTGAGCTCCGACTTTCTTCAACAGTGAGAAATTCTGCATATTTCTCGCCCCGACTTGGATCACGTCGGCTACTTCCACGATCGCACTTAAGTCTGCCGCATCCATAACTTCGGTGATAATTCCCAAACCGCTAGCTTCCCGGGCCGCAGCTAGCAATCCCAAAGCACTCTCGCCGTGGCCTTGGAAAGCATAGGGGGAAGTTCTCGGTTTGTACGCGCCACCACGGAGAAAATGAGCTCCAGCAGCTTTGACGCGCATTGCCGTTTCGACAATCATTTCTTCGTTTTCGACCGAGCAAGGGCCTGCTACGATCGCGATCGGGTGATGCAAGCCGATCGTTACAGTTCCTAAAGGAGTAGCAACCGCTACTTCGCTGGCTTCTCCTTGGCGGTACTCCAGGGAAGCGCGTTTGTAGGGTTTTTCGACGCGCAGCACTTCTTCAATCCAGGTGCTCATTTCGCGCAGTTGCATCGGTTCGAGCTCAACGGTGTCGCCCACCAAACCCATGACGGTTTTGTAACGGCCGACGATTTTTTCTGGTATCAAACCCCAGCTAGTGCGGAGCTCTTCGTCGATGCGATCGATCTCGGCTTCTGGAGTGCCGGCTTTCATTACAATAATCATATTTTTTTTGCCTTTTCTGTTGGGCTAAACTACGGATGATGACTCTGATGCACTGAGAAAAATAGATGCAATGGCGATCGAGAATCTATTTATATCAGTATTATTAGCATTGTTGTGGGGCGGGTTCTTATTCCCTCCCCAAATACAAACTCTAGATGGTTAACAGCTTAGTTTTTAGCTAATGACTAATGACTAATAACTCATGACTAATGATTAACTTTTTGGCTTCGCGGCGCGCCACGCTTCTCGCATCCGTCCAAAATTGGTATTAAATTCTTCCCACCCCAGAGTGCTTCCTGAAACTTCTTCATCCCAGGAAGCTGAGAGGACTCCGTAGCTTAATCCCAGAACGCCTAGACCAAAACAGCCCATGCTTACCAGCAATACTGCTGTGTTGGGCAGATCGAACAAGCCGTTGCTGACTACCAAATAGCTGACAAAAAATGTGGAAATTCCCAATAGAGTAGGTATGCCGCAGAATACCCCTATCCGAGATATCATGCGTTGGCTGACTGCTTCTGGGATGGATTGCGCCTGTTTTCCGGTTTTGTTAGCTTTAGGCTGCTTGTCGGCAGAATCCGACTCTAAGGCTACGCTTGCTTGGGGTTCTGGGGGCTTTTTAGGCGTTTTTTTACGATTCGTTGCCGGTTCAAAGGGCAAGCGCTTGCGGGGTGGTTCGGAGGACATATTTTATCTCTAACCTGAAATCTCGAACATTTTTCAATAAGTCTTGGTGTTTGCCCAAGATTAAAGAATATTGTCGCAAATTTTGGCTTTGGTGTTTAGCCGCGAATGCCTAGACGGGCAATCAATGCTTTGTAGCGATCGACATTTTCCCTTTGGATGTATGCCAGCAGGCGCTTGCGGCGGCTGATCATCATCATCAAACCGCGCCGGGAGGCGAAGTCTTTTTGGTTGATTTTCAGGTGGGCGCTGAGTTTTGTGATGCGATCGGTCAGCATGGCGACTTGGACATCTGCTGAACCGGTATCGGTTTCATGGGTTTGGAAGTCGCCCATGATTTCTTGTTTGCGCTGTTGTGTAAGAGCCATGAATTGATTTTAGTTTTTTTTGTACGATTGTCACAATCTCCAATGTTATCACAGGGGAAGCATAATAACGATAAAATTTTTGCCAGGGATGGGTTTGTTGACCCGACCGAATTTTGGTTTTTATTCCCGGTTTTTGGATGTTGTAGGGGATTATCGGCTCAAATAGGCGATCGCCTCACGTATCCAATCATCCGCGTTACCTTTGGCGGACAAAGTGCTGTCTTGACTGAGGGTTTGCAGCGCTTGCAAGACTTCAGCCGCAGTGTATCCCATCGCCAGCAGGATCATCTCGACTTCTTCTTGAATAGCTGGGGGGACTCCGGCGGCGACTGAAGTTGTCAAACCAGCTTGCTGTCGCCATTCCGAGAGTTTGCTTTTGAGTTCCAGGGCGAGACGTTCTGCGGTTTTTGTTCCCACGCCCGGAGTTTTGGCGAGGATACGGGTGTTACCGCCGACGATCGCCTGGACTAAATCTTGCAATCCTAAAGTATCGAGAAGTGCGATCGCTAGTTGAGCACCGACACCGCTGACACTCGTCAACTGCCGAAACAAATCGCGTTCGGCCGCGCTGCCAAAACCGTACAATACGATTTGGTCTTCTTTAACTTGCTGGTGGGTAAAAATTTGGGCGACTTCGCCGGAGGCTGGCAATTGACCGGTCACGCGGGGCAAAATTTGGATTTCATAGCCGATTTGATTGACTTCGAGAGTCAATATGACGCGGTTGCTGCCTTTGGCGATATCGGCTACTGTGCCTTTGAGATAGCTAATCATAGAGTTAATAATACACCGCTATGGGCTTTCATCAAAGTCGGCGATGATATTGCGGATTTCGTTGAGGCTAATATCTGTTCGATTCCCTTCGGGATAGCTTCGCTTCACGGATTTTGAGTAAATGGTTAACAAAAGATACGATCGACGCTGATTCTACTCGATCGATAATGCGATATGCTGCACTTTTCCCTTTTTGGTTATGCTGTTTTGCACCCGGACTTTTAAGATGATATAATCATCGGCCATTCCGGAAATGCGATCGCCAATAAAATTGCCAGCCTGTATTTGTTCAATTACGGGCTGGACATCATTGCGGATACTGCGATATCTTTTCGCGAGGGCATACAAATTTGCTTCAAAGTCATCCGCAAATCCGATCGTGATTGCTTCGGCTTCATTCGGCATCGATTCTCTCCCACAGTTCAGAGATTGGTCGAGTTTGTCCGGCTTTGGCTTGCTGCAACGCTCTTCTGAGACTAGCTTTTACTTCTTCAACTCGAGTATCGTCGGGGTCGTATTCAGCTTCATTTCTAGGTTCCTGAAACAGGACGATAATTCTCACGGGACCCGGAGTGTCTAGTATTAAAGGTCGATCGAGAATTAATTGACCTTTTTCGTCGATCGTTCCTGTGACTTCAAAGGCTTTCCTGTGTTTTACCTAATTTTTTTTGAATTAATACTATCATTATATAATGCACCCCGCTCCATTTTCTTGTTGTCAATTCAAAATAAGCTGCTGTTTGACCCAAGACAAATCCGTCTTACCAAAATTCACAACCAAAGCCACATTGAAATTTTCCAACGATTTGACAAACCACATAATTTCATTAGAAGTTTTACCTTCATAGTGATTAAACAAAATAGAAAATCGCTTTTCCAACTCTGGTTTGACTTTTCCCGAAAGCAGTACAATTTTCAGCAGTAAACCCATTGTCCTGCTGGCGCCAAGATTGTACACCAAGTCGTAAAAAACGTAGTGGCTGGGATGTTGAGAATTTTCCACTACTAAGAAGTTGAACAACTGGTGGCAAGTCCGAACTAACAATAAATTATTGAATTTCACCGAATCATTTTCTCGCAATGTATTTTTGATTTGTTTGTACAAACGGTCATTAAATTGACGCCCGCCGTATTCTGGCTCGATCGACGATATTAAATATTCATATAAATTTACTTTAAATGAGGCGTAAGATGGAGTTTGTCTGGAATCTCTCAGGAAAAATTGAGCCGCTTCTTTGTAGCTGCGATCGCCTGCTACTTTTCCAGCAAATTCCCTGACCGCTAAGTGCAGTTCTGCATCGTTCAAAAGTGTGGGATTAGCTGCCCGCTCCACAATTCCTATTTCTGTATTTCTCGGCTCAACCAAATAATTTAAATATTGAGACAAATGGGTTTCAAATTGTCGCTGTCTTTGAAATGCCAGTTTTTGAATGGTTTGTTGGTCTTCCTCAATGCTGCCCTTGCTCAGTAGAGAATAGCCGTACAAATAAGGATACCGACAGATCAATTCGCCCAAAGGAGAATCTGTATCTTGTGTCTGCGGTTCCGCCTCTCTATCTAAGGCTTTTACTAAGCGCTCTATGGTCTGAAATTCTTCACTTTTAGTAAAGAAAGCTATTTGTTCTTGCAAGCGCTTGACTATGTAAAATTCCGTCCCAAATCGGGGAGAAGCCTGCTTGAATAAAGCTACCAACTTGGCGATCGCGAACTGGTTGTGTGATTGCAATTGCCAGCGGTTGATCGGGATGTAGCAGCAGCGGTGGAGGATATATTTAAAGTGCTGATCCAATCGCTTGACGGAGACTATACTGTACAAAGTTGCTTCAATCTCTCGATCGGGATAGCCCATGCCGTCGATAAATAGCTTTCGGAACCGCTCGATCACCTGTGCGGGGGATTCTGTTTCCACGCAGGAGACGATGTGATCGTACAATCTCTGTTCGTTGCTGCCAGTTGGAACACTATCTGAGGGCGGGGTGAGGATGCTGCTGTCTGCATCTGTGTCTACGCTGCTGTCTGCAACTGGTGCGACAACCACTGTCGGTTTTTCCTCAAAAGTTCGATCGGGATTCAAGAACCAATAGTGTTCTTGGCTTAATTGTTTGTTCGCAGCCCAATCCAAAGCTGACTGCAAACTTTCTCCTGTCAATAACAGCGATTCATCTTCGCGGTCTGAAGCCAGCCATGCTGCTAGCGCGGAGTGGTATGGAGCCAATTTTCCCAGCTCTTTTTCCACCCAGAATCTATTAAAAACTGACTGATAAATTAGGTTAGAAACTATTAATTTACCGTGAGACTTAACCACCAGTCCTGACAGTTGCAATTCAATTTTTTCGGGAGAGTAATCTGCTGGTACTCCCTGCGATTCCCCCGGTTTCGTTGCCTTGAGCGGTTGCAAAGCTTGCTGGTACAGCGTTAACAGCCGCGTGAGGTCGCAGTGGCTATGGAAAATGCGATCGCGAATTGGTATTAAATGTTGGGGTTCGTCTTCTTCTTCCCAATTTTTAATAATTCTGTGTTTGACCAGTTTTTCAACCTGATGAGCTTCGGCATTTCTGCCAATAAAAGGTCCGTATTCAAGTACCAAGTGGCAAATTTTTTGAGTTAAAAACGGTTGACCACCCGTCCAAGCTAATATTTCTTGGAGCACTTTTTGGGGGCGAAAAGCTTTGAGAGCCAATCCTTTTGCTAGCGGCAAACTTTCGTGCAGTTGGAATCGACTTAAATGAATCTGCCGTCCAATATTAAAAGGGTTGCATCTTGGATCTCGGATCAATTCTGAGGGGGCTGCTACTCCCATGACAGCAAAAGTCAGGCGATCGTATTCCGGTTGCTCTGCCCGCTTGGAGTAACAAGCTCGGATCAAGGCAAAAAAATCGCTGGTATTGAAATTTAGGCTGCTGATGCTGTCAATGTCATCTATGAAAATTACCAGATTTTGCTGAAGT
Source organism: Microcoleus sp. Pol12A5 (assembly GCF_036701435.1). Classification (NCBI taxonomy): domain Bacteria; kingdom Bacillati; phylum Cyanobacteriota; class Cyanophyceae; order Oscillatoriales; family Microcoleaceae; genus Microcoleus; species Microcoleus sp. Pol12A5. Next base: position 6,580 of record NZ_JAUBQU010000039.1, on the reverse strand, counting down.
GACTTGAGCAAAACTTTTTCGAGAAATATCTCCAATCGCTGCACCGGCGATAGGAGTTCGCGATCGTTCCACCACTTGATGGCATCAAACCTGTTTGTGATGTGTAAACTGCTTGCCATGCGGTACATGATTGCGCCATACCACTTTTGGGGGGAGATATCAGGGCTGCTGATGCTTCTCAAGTTGACGGCGGCAAAAACTGTACCTTCGGCTTGCAATCTTTTGGCCGTTTGCACTAGCAGGCTGGACTTTCCCATTTGCGGCGCACTCAACACGTAGCAGAAATCTCCGGCTTTGAGTCCTTCGTAGAGCTCGCTGTCGGCCGATCGCCTGACATAGGTGGGCGCACCGGCAGGCAAATATCCTCCGACTTGATAGTGGTACGTTGAGTTGAGTTCTGCTGTCATCTGGGAATTCATCAAGATTTTACACCCCTATGCTGTGCGATCGAAAGGTTACAAATTGGAAGTATTGCCCGCTTATAGGATTTTAGATTTTAGATTTTAGATTGGGGAATGACTTATTCAATAAGAGTTGGGAGTTTGCCTGTTGCATTTGCATTGTTTTTTTTGAATCGGCCTTACTACGGTGGAAAATTTTTGTTCCTCTTTCTCTATTGTCTACTAGCTCAGCTTTTTCCTTGTCAATCTTTACCGTATCTTTGCAAGCGTTTGTCCCAAATCCTACGATCGGCTGAATCCTACCTCGACCCTTGATTTTTTACACTCGTTCACATAATTAGATGAATTTTCACTCTCCTCGGATTGAAAACGCTCAAACGCCCTTTTTTTCACATTTTTTTACAATAATACTTTAAATTTCACCCGGTGGTATGATGTGGGCAGGGAAACTCCTAACCAGAGCTCCGTCAACCTTCTGCCTTCAAATCCGCTTGCCGGATGCCGGAGAAAAACGCGCTCGCAATGGCTGCCAATAAAAAACCCCAGCGTTTTGCTGAGGACTGCTTGAGTGGGAGATATCGTTAATCTGCGTTTTTTTAGTTGACTTAGATTGCATGGAATTCCATGCTGCTGACATTCCCCGGGCTTTCGCGTTCGGGGATTCCTAAGAACAAACTTTTCAGGATGCATCCACAAAAAGTTTAATTCTTAAAGGCTTTGTCAGTACCAGGCTAACCACTTACTCAACTATAAAAGTTAAGTCGGTGGCTAATTGTAGAAGATGCGCCCTGATGGCTTAACTACCCGATGGATTAGCACCCTGATGGCATAACTCCCTGATGGATCGACGCCCTGATGGCTTTCGCTCCACTACCCAAAAAATTCGGGTTGATGGATGATCGTGGACATTAGTAACACGTCACTTCCGGCGTTTCCGATCGCAAGCGGGTGTGCCTGTCTGAATTGATTATGGCAGGCAGATTTATCAGAAGACAAGTGGGCTATTGCATCAACCCATTTCTGACAGATCGGGTTAGCCAAAAAGTGTCAATCTACGCAAATCAGGGTCATCGAACATGAAAAACAGCATCTTAGTATTAGGGGTAATTGCCTCGGCTGGCTTCGGCTTTTTCCAGGCAGGCAGCACCAGCGCTTTAGCGATCGCCCCACAACATTCATCAGCCAGCAGTTTGACGGCTTGGGAGAGTCGTCCCGACTTTAACTACACTGGAACGAATGAGGATGGGGAGCAAGAAGAGGTAAAAACGCGTAAAGGCAGGAAATAGGCGCTATTGTGTCGTTCGCTCTGATGCGGTTGTGGTTGTAGTTGTGGTGCTTGTTGTCCCAACCGCCTCTGATCGAGGTAGTTAAAACTCGATCCCAAGATCGGTCTACCTAATCCCAGGGGTGGGGATCGGTTTCAGAGAACGGTGGATGGGAAAATAAATAGGTAAGGCGAGTCTGTCGGTGGAGTTTCCCCGCCTATCAACTTCCTTACCTTCTGATGTTCGGGATTTGGATCTGGCACAATCGTATTTCATCTCGTAAAAACCCAATGGAAAATACTCTCGAAACTACCCGCAGACAGCGCGTATTGACAAGAACCCAGGAACGGCGTCAGGCAACACCCAAAGAAAAACAGTTAATTCATCTGCTAGCCAATATGGCTTGCAGTTTGATTAAATACGACTACAAACACGCAGCGGGCAAGGGTACTCTCCCGCCTTCGGAAAGCAAGCGTTTAGCGGAATGGCACTACCTGCGAGTTCAGCAAATTCGCCGGATCGAACGCTCATTGGAACCCGTAGCGACCCTCAAGCGCGTGTACTACAAGAGCATCCTCAGTCCGAGAGATCTGAAGTCTTTGAAACTTCTGTGGCTGGAGGAGGACAAAAACCGTGTCAAACGGGTCGATCCTGAGTTGGACGACATCCTTAGCGAAGCTTTGGATCGGGGAGATACTTTAAAACAGCTATTTCATTCGATCGAAGTCAAAGAACGCACCTTTTCTGCAACTCCTCGCCCCGGCGCCGTGCCGCTATGGGTCAAAGAGTGGGAAGACTCTGAATATGACATAAACTTTTTTCCGCCTTCGTTCTCTGCATGGGTTTCGATCGTGGACGACTAGGTTCAAGAAAAACTCTTTGACATGGCATCAATCGTAAAATTCAGATGGTAGACGGATTTGCTATTGCTGCCATTGGTGAAGAGGGTGGGGGCGTGAGGCAAAACTAGGTGGCGTTGCGCGCAGGCATGCGAGTACAGAGAAGTGAATCGGAGTCAGTACCATTGTACAATGGGGGAAAACCAGGGCTTCAGCTAATCGCTGATAGCTGATAGCTGATAGCTGATAGTTTCTCATGACTGACTCGATTTCTACTTCTCCTCTAGACTCGGCGGCCGATACAGCCGAACTCCGCTCTCAGTTGAGGTCGGGTTCGGAAAAAACTCAACTGCAACTGCTACAACAACAAATAGCAGATTCCGGTTGGGATGTATTGATGGAATTTTTATTAGAGCGCAAGTCAGAGGAACCGACTGCGGTAATGGGTAAGGCTTACCAAATTCTTTACAGTGCTAATTCTCCGAGAGCGGCGGAGTTTTTGCAAGCGAATTTTCCGACTGGGGTTGTGCCGCTGCGATCGGACTCTAACGTTGATTACACTCCGCTGCAACAATTATTGGCGTTACAGGAATTTCAAGAAGCCGATCGCTTGACTTTAGACAAGCTTTGTGAATTGGCGGGTGATACAGCTTCCGTGAGAAAGTGGCTGTATTTTACGCAAGTTGAGAGTTTGCCCGTGGCGGATTTGCAAACAATTAATACCCTGTGGAAAGTTCATTCCGAAGGCAAATTTGGATTTTCAGTGCAGCGGGAAATTTGGCTAAGTTCTGGCAAGAATTGGGATAAATTGTGGCCGATAATTGGCTGGAAGAAGGGGAATAATTGGACGCGGTATCCGCAAGAGTTTATTTGGGATTTGAGCGCGCCGAGAGGGCATTTGCCGCTGTCGAATCAGTTGCGGGGAGTACAGCCTTTTGCAGCTTTGATGGCTCACCCTGCCTGGTTGAAGTGAATGGTTTTGGGGCTTTTGGAGAATGTGGGGCGGGCTGGATGTTCTGCCCGCAATTTGTTGGTGTGGGTTCTGACGGTAACACCCGTGAGAACATAGATAGGGCTTGCTGAGGCGTTGCACAATTAAAGGATGATATTGAGGTTATATCAGGTTCGGGTAATTACTTATAATACTTGAAGGCGGACGCTCGAACTTGAAGGCGGGCGCTCGAACTTGAAGGCAGGCGCTCAAACTTGAAGGCGGGCGTGAAACCGCAGAGCGACGAGCTGCTCCCGGTGAGCACCTCGAACTCAAGTAATTGTTAACGGTCGGCGAGTACGAGGCCACCAATGAAACCCACATTCCGCAGGCTTTCAGGGGTAGGTTTTTAATTATGACACCGGATTGGATAGTATAGAAACAGTGAGTTTTACACAGCTCCGGAGCTATTCTCAACCTGAGCCAACCCCATGAGTACACCAAAGAGTTTAAAAAATTGGGTGGGATTTGTCGCCCGGAAACTTCCTCATTTAAGCAAGCCGCAAGCAAAAGTTCTAGCTATGTGGAGCTTTGGTATGGCAATGGTGCAATCTTGTGGCCTAACTACTGTAGCCGCTTTTTTGGCGAATTTGTTAGAGACAAAAGAGAACACTATGCGGCAGCGATTGAGAGAATGGTATTGGGGAAAAAAAGATAAAACGGGAAAATGTCGCCAAGAATTGGACGTTACACAAAGCTTTGTCCCTCTGTTGCAGTGGATTTTAAGCCTGTGGCAAGACACTGAGAATAAGCAGCTTTTCTTGGCGATGGATGCAACCACATTGGGGCAACGGTTCACCGTTTTGGCCAAAGCGTGTTTTGTATCGAGGTTGTGCGATTCCGGTAGCTTGGAAAATTGTGGAAGCTACTGCTAAAGGGGCTTGGCAGCCTTACTGGCTGCAATTATTGGACGTTTTTATGGGTTGTATTCCCTCAAATTGGAAAGTCATTGTAGCGGCTGACCGGGGACTCTATGCTGACTGGTTATAGGACAAAATTGTCTTATTAGGATGGCATCCTTATTTACGAGTGAATCTAGGCGGTCAATTTCGTCCCGAAGGCCAATCGGATTTTCTTCCTTTAAAAACAGCCGCTCCCGAGCCGGGAAGTCAGCCTTGGTGTAAGCGTGTGACTTGCTTCAAAAACAATCCGATTAAATGTACCTTAATAGCCCGTTGGGATGTCGGTTATGCTGACCCCTGGTTGATTGTGACGGATTTGCCTCCTGAGATGGCTACAAGTTGTTGGTATCGAATGCGAGCTTGGATTGAGTGTGGTTTTAAAGATACTAAACGCGGTGGTTGGCAATGGCATCAGACGAAAATGACTGACCCAGCTCGCGCTGAGCGGTTGTGGTTAGCGATTGCTGTAGCTACTCTCTGGTTAGTCAGTGTTGGGGGCGAAGTTGACAGCAATTTGCCTAAAAATGATTTGCAGTCTTTGTCGCCTCACCATGTAGCTAGATTGCCAACCGCCACGCCAAAAACTTCCCCCCGTCTTTTAAGTTGCTTCCGGCGCGGTTTTTTAGTGATTTTAGTGGCTTTGCTGTTGGGAAAACCTTTACCGATTGGTAGCTTTATTCCTGAACCTTGGCCAAGCCGTTCCCACTTTTCTACGGCTTGAATTTTAAAAACCTACCCCTGAAAGCATTCCGCAGGTAGATCAGGAAAGGAGATAATATTTACGGCAAGGAGCACCAAAGAACTGGAGAATCCATAATCGCTCTGATGTGAGATTGGTAATGTGTTTGGTACTCTCAACCGTCAACAAATGAATCGACATGAAACATTGAAATACCCAGCGCAGAGTGGGTTTAGCAGTAGGTTTGCCAACTTGATTGTCAATCGTCTGTTTAGCCGTCTCCAAAGCCTGACGGAGTGACCGTTGACCTAAACTATAAACTAACAAACACAAACCCATCACCATTGCCAGAGCCGCCACTGGCTCAGGGGTATTGAGAAAAACACTCGAAGTAAAGAACAAGGGATCTTTGAGAAACTGAAAACCGCGCTCCGTCGATTGCTGTGCCTTGTACTCTTTCAGGATTTGGTCATCAGTCAACACCTGCTCATCCAAGACATTGGTAGCCAACAGAAACAATCCAGCACGTTGCCGTTCGGCATCAATGACAGTAGCGTTCGGAACAAGTGTGGCAGAGATCTGGGGGGGTGACAAGATGGCTAAGAGCTAGACTGAATCTGACTTATATAGCAATCCTAAATGGTTTTCTCTGTATAAGTATATTGACGTATTTTGGGGAAATCAAATTTATGTTCGTTAGTAAAAAACTCAAACAAAAACTTGACTATCTTAAAAGACCTACATAAATACCAATACTTTCTTAAAAAAATTTAAGCTTGTAACCAAATATCTTCAACGGGATTCTGTTGGGCAGGGTAAGAGCAGCTCAATCAAGCTTGACAAAAGGAGTTGAGAACAGTCATCATATAATCATTATTCATAGAAGCCTGTTTGATTTTTTGACGAAGACTACGCTGCAATGTTTTCTCCTGATTAAGAGCGTTAAGTGCCATCCGTCTCAGGATGGCAAAATTACTCTTGACTATGACCTGAACGAATCCGACATTGATCCTCATGGAACGTGACTTCTATTGTCCAATGAACTTGGTTTTCAATAGTCCAATGTTGACGAATGGCACGACCAAGATGTTGAGCATCCGCAGGCAGAGAAGTCAGATAAAATTGGACTTCATGAGTCGTTTTGTTCCAAAGATGGCGGATTCTTTCAATAATGACAATGGTTTGCAGTCCCGACCACTGGTTTGTTGATAAAGACCACCGAAAGCCTCTAAAGGAACAGCCCAAACATAACGTTTTTCAGTGCGATGGTGTCCCTTTTCAATCTGTTGGTTATAACTAACGTTAAGGCCTGACGGGGTGACAACACTGTCTAAACCCCTAGCTGACGGGGTTTAGACCGATTTATGGTAAAAAAAGATGGGGTCAGTATTGTTAAGAAGCCCCATCTGTTAAAAATGTTACCTCTATTTTACCAAATTTGTTTCCAACGGCAGCTCAAAAACGCCGAATACTTGACTCTGACAATTTTAGTTTTTCTGCTCC